>DATAAL010000828.1:0-6354 GCA_036260145.1 Longimicrobiaceae bacterium
CCCCTCCCTTCCCCTCCCCCTCCGCCCGGTCAGCGCGCCGCGGGGCCCACCGGGGCGAGGATGTCGTCCTCCGTTCCGGGCTTCCGGTCGCGCCCGGCGGAGCCCACCACCAGCGACCCCCGCTCCCTGCGCAGGTAGTACGGGACTCCCCAGGGATCCAGCGCGCCGTTGCCCCCGGGGAACCGCTCCTCCAGGAAGCCGCCGAAGGTGCGCGGCGTGGGGAGCGGTCTGCCGGCCGTCCGCTCCGCCTCGATGATGCGGGCGATCTCCTGCACCCGGGAGCGGGCGGACCACTCGTACACCGGGTCGAAGACGAACTTCAGGTACGGCTGGAGATACGAGCGAACGGTGGGATTCGCCAGCGCCAGGGCGGCGATGAGGACGACCAGGAGGAACCGGCCCATGGCGAGGATCCGAGGAGGGTTCGGCGCGAATGGGGGAGGATCCGAATGTAATCGGCGCCACCGGCGGTGTAAACCTCGGGACCCGCCGGTGCTACCGTGCCCTGGCGGAGAACGCCGCCGCCCCGTTCTCCCGCTCCTCCACCCCGATGCGCCCGGCGAGCACCAGCCGGTGCAGATGGGCGAGCGTCTCGCGCAGCGCGTGCATCAGCACCCCGGGCGGGTACTCGGGGTGCGGGTGGCGCCGCTGCGCCGCCTCCCAGGCGGTAAGGGGACGCTCCGCGACCAGGGTCTCCACGGCCGCCGTCTCCGCCTCGGTCGCCCGACGCAGCTCCGCGATCCGCCCGGCGACCGCGTCCCCCTGGAGCGGCTCTCCGTGTCCGGGGAGGAGGAGCCGCGCCCCCAGTGCCTCCACCCGCCGCAGCGCCTCCAGGTAGTCCGAGACCGGGTCCTCGCGCTGCCGGTTCACCCCGATGGTGGGGGTGACGCGGGGGAGGACGGCATCCCCGGCGATCAACGCCGCATCCTCCGGGCGGAAGAGGGAGAGGTGCCCCGCGGTGTGTCCCGGTGTCCACACCCACCGCCACCCCTGCGCCCCCGGCAGGTCGCCGCCCTCCCCCGACAGCGGCACGTCCGCGGGGACGAAGGCAGAGAACGGATTGGCTTCCATCCGGCTCGCCTCCACGCCCCGCCGCAGCTCCTCCGGAGCCCCGCAGCGCCGTAGCAGCGTCGAGCGGTACTCCGCCTCCTCCTCCGGATGAGCGTGTGCGTGCGCCGAACGCTCCGCGTCCAGCACCCCCATCAGGAGCGGCGCGCCCGACGCCCGACGCACGCGCTCGACGAGCCCCACGTGGTCGATGTGCATGTGGGTGACCAGGTGCGCGGTCACACGGTCCCAGCCGCCCGTCACCTCGCGGACCCCCTCGTGCAGCACCGCCCAGGCATCGTCCGTGTTCGCGCCGCCGTCCACCAGGACGAACCCGTCGGCTGCGCCGATCAGGTACGCGTGGACGGAGCGCGGGCGGAAGGGGAGCGGGGTGGTGATCCGCCAGAGGTCACGGGCGACGAGCCGGGCGTGAGGAGAGGCATCGGGCATGGGAGCGAAGATAACGACCGCGCCCTCGCTCGGCAGGGGCAGGCCCGTCCACCCTGGCCCGGAACTTCCGGACATCGTATGTTGTTGTGATTTTCGCCAGACCAAGACGAGGCCCGCGGCCGTGGCCGCGACGAACCTGTTCTCCCTCGCGATACACATGGCCACCAAGACCAGGCAGAAGCCGAGCACGCAGACCGGGGCGGAGCTGGACCGTGAAACCCTGCTCCGGTTCTACCGGACCATGGTCCTCTCCCGGCGGCTGGACGACAAGGAGATCCAGCTCAAGGGGCAGAACAAGATCTTCTTCCAGATCTCCGGCGCCGGGCACGAGGCGATCCAGGTGGCCGCCGCGGCGCACGCGCGCCCGGGATACGACTGGTTCTACTTCTACTACCGCGACCGCGCCTTCACCCTGGCGCTGGGGATGACCGCGCTCGAACACCTCCTTTCCGGGGTGGGGGCCGAGAGGGACCCCAGCTCCGGCGGGCGGCAGATGCCTTCGCACTGGGGGAAGAAGGAGCTGAACATCGTCTCCACCTCGTCGCCCACGGGCACCCAGTTCCTGCACGCCGTGGGGACCGCCGAGGCGGCGATACGCGCCGTGAAGGTGGGAGAGCCGCTGCTGGAGACCACCGGGGCGAAGCCCGACGAGGTGGTCTTCGTCACCACCGGCGAGGGCACCACCTCGGAGGGCGAGTTCTGGGAGAGCCTGAACACGGCGTGCAACCTCAAGCTCCCGGTGGTCTACATCGTCGAGGACAACGAGTTCGCCATCTCGGTCCCGGTGGAGGTGAATACCGCGGGCGGGAGCATCTCGCGCCTGCTCACCGGCTTCCCCGACCTCTACATCCAGGAGTGCGACGGCACCGACGTCTGGGAGAGCTACGCGACCATGGGGCGCGCGGTGGAGTACGCGCGCTCGCAGAAGGGCCCGGCTCTGGTGCACGCGCACGTGATCCGTCCGTACTCCCACTCCCTCTCGGACGACGAGCGGTTCTACAAGACCGACGCCATGCGGGCCGGGGAGGTGAAGCGGGACCCGCTCACCCGGCTGGCCGCGGCGCTGCAGGAGCGCGGGATCGCCTCGCAGGAGGAGCTGGCGCGGATCGAGGCGGAGGTGAACGAGGAGGTACAGCGCGCCACGGACGAGGCGCTCGCCTCCCCGCAGCCGGACCCATCCACCGCGATGCTCTACCTGTACTCGCCGGACGTGGACCCCACGGCGGAGCAGTTCGACACCGAGGACGACCCGCGCTTCTCGGGGAACGAGACCACCATGGTGGACCTGATCAACGCCACCCTGCGCGACGAGATGCGCCGCGACCCACGGATCGTGGTCTTCGGGGAGGACGTGGCGGACTGCTCGCGCGAGGAGGTGCTCCCGGACGTCAAGGGGAAGGGCGGCGTCTTCAAGGTGACGGCCGGGCTGCAGCGCGAGTTCGGCGGGACGCGCGTCTTCAACTCCCCGCTGGCGGAGGCCAACATCGTGGGCCGGGCGGTGGGGATGGCGGTGCGCGGGCTGAAGCCGGTGGTGGAGATCCAGTTCTTCGACTACATCTGGCCGGCGATGATGCAGATCCGCGACGAGCTGGCCACCATGCGCTACCGCTCCGCCAACGCCTTCTCCGCGCCGGTGGTGATCCGCGTCACCTACGGCGGCTATCTCAAGGGCGGAGCCATCTACCACTCGCAGACGGGGGAGTCGATCTTCGCGCACTGCCCGGGGCTGCGGGTGGTGCTCCCCTCCACCGCGGTGGACGCGGCGGGGCTGCTGCGCACCGCCATCCGCTGCGAGGACCCGGTGCTCTTCCTGGAGCACAAGCACCTGTACCGCCAGGTGTACAACAAGGGGAAGTATCCCGGCCCCAACTTCATGATCCCCTTCGGGAAGGCGAAGACGGTGCGCGAGGGGACGGACGTGACGCTGGTCGCCTGGGGGGCGCTGGTGCAGCGCTCGCTGGTGGCGGCCAAGCAGGCCGAGGAGCAGCACGGGATCTCTGTCGGGGTGATCGACATGCGCACCGTGAGCCCGCTGGACATGGAGGCGGTGGCGGAGTCGGTGAAGAAGACCGGCCGGGTGATTGTGGCGCACGAGGACTCGCTCTCGTGGGGGGTCGGCGCCGAGGTGGTGGCGCGCATCGCCGACGATCTCTTCCCCTGGCTGGACGCGCCGGTGAAGCGCGTGGCGAGCATGGACACCTGGGTGGCCTACGCCCCCCAGCTGGAGCGCGCGATTCTGCCCGAGCCGGAGGACGTGCTCAAGGCGATCGTGGAGGTCAGGGCGTTCTGAAGAGCTGGAACGGATAGGTTTGGGCGTGTCCCCCCTGGCGGGGGGCCGGGCTGGCGCGCAGTAACGCACGATACCACCGTGCGTAACTGCGGCGAGACCCGCCGGCAGTTGGGCGGGGCTCCCTCCGGGGCGGGGAGACTCACGGCGGTATCGTGAGGCTCCTCGCCCCCGCGGAAGAGACCCGGAGCTGTTTCCGGGGCTCTGGAGCGGTCCGCCACCCGGGCGAAAAACCCACCCTGATCCTACATCGAGTGCCCCGGGATCGCTCCGCACACGACCGGCGGCCCCGGGCTGTCCGCACCGCCCTGGTGGTAGGAGACGATGTGCTGCCCGTCCATGGCCGTCGTCATCGGCAGCGAGGCCGTGCCCGTCGCGTTCCCCGCCCCGTTCGCGTCGGCGGTGATCTCCGGCAGCGGGGCCACCGGCGGCCCGGGGTTCTCGCACGTCCCCGTGTGGATGTGGCCCGCGTGCCGGCTGTTGGGCTGGAAGCCGGTGAGCTGCACCGTCACCCCGGTCTGCCCACCCTGGTCGGCGACGGTCGCCTGGCCGGAGACTCCCGACCCGCCCACCGGGTTCAGCGCGAACCCCGATCCCCCCATCGTGCCGTGCGCAGCGGCCGAGGTGTCCGCCGGGGCCGGCGCGGGCGCCACCGTCTGGGTGGCGGTGTCGGCCGCTCCCTCCGCCGGCTGGTCCTCCTCCGCCTCGGTGTCGTTCTGTCCGCACGCCGCCAGGGCGAGCGGGATCCCGACGAGCAACCAGAGCCTGTGCATCTTCATCGTTCCACTCCGCGTGACTGGTGATTCAGGGCGGGCCGGCGGGTGTCGTGCGTTCAAGCTCCGTTCCACCCCCGCACCCGCGGGACCGCCTCACCCCCGGCGGTACAGCGGGACCGACTCCCCGTTGGACGGGTCGGCCCGGCCCGAGGCCAGGGACAGGATCACCCGCGCGACCTCCTCCGGTGCGGTCCACCGCGAATGGTCGGCATCGGGCATGGCGCGGCGGTTGGCCTCCGTGTCCAGGGTGTCGGGGAGCACCACGTTGGCGCGGATCCCCTCCCCCCCGTACTCCTCGGCGATGGCCTCCGCCAGGGTGCAGAGCCCCGACTTGGCGACGGCGTAGGCGGCGTTCCCCGCCCTCCCCTCCCGGGCCGCCCGCGAGGACACGAAGACCAGGGCGCCTCCCCCGCCCCGCAGCATCACGGGGATCGCCGCGTGGGACACCAGCCACGCCGACTTGAGGTTCAGGTCCATCATCCGGTCCCACACCTCCACCGGGGTGTCGGCCAGCTTCGCCCCGCCGCTCCACCCGCCCATCAGGTGGGCCACCACGTCCAGCCGGTCGGCCCACTCCAGTACCTGCTCCACCGCCGCGTTGGCGCCTCGCTCCGTGGCCAGGTCGAGGGCGAAGGTGAAGAGCCGGTCCCCGAACTGCTCCTTGAGCGCGTCCAGGGCGTCATGGCGGTCGGTCTTGTAGAAGGGGACCGCCACCCGGGCTCCGCTCTCCAGGAAGGCCCGCGTCACGGAGCGCCCCAGGTTCCCGGCACCGCCGGTGATCAGAGCAACGCTGCTGGTCATGGATGCTCCCGGTGTGGTGGTGTCGTGGACCGGACGCCGGGACCGGGGATGGGATCAGGGGGCGCGCCCGGTGGCGATGGTCAGCTCCCGGAGCCGGTCCTGCAGCTCCTTCGTGAGCGCCCCCTCCCGGAAGCGC
The DNA here is from genome assembly GCA_036260145.1 of Longimicrobiaceae bacterium. GTDB lineage: Bacteria > Gemmatimonadota > Gemmatimonadetes > Longimicrobiales > Longimicrobiaceae > JAFAYN01. The sequence continues at coordinate 5,498 of DATAAL010000828.1, forward strand.
CAGGCCCAGTTCCCCTCCCCGGTCCCGGGGGTGTTCATCCGCGCCTCGCTCCCCAGCCCCAGGATGTCCTGGAGCGGGACGATGGCGAACCGGGCGCGCGACTCCATCACCAGGCGGATCATCTCCCAGTGCGGCGCGCCGGCGCGGTCGCGGAAGAGGCGGTCGATCCGGGAGCGCTCGTCGCCGGTCGCTCCCGCCCGGAACCACCCCAGGGAGGTGTCGTTGTCGTGCGTCCCGGTGTACGCCACCGAGTTCTCCGGGTGGTTGCGCGGGAGGTGAGGGTTCTCCGGGTTCTCCTCGCCGAAGGCGAACTGGAGGACGCGCATCCCGGGGAGCCCCAGGGTGTCGCGCAGCTCGTCCACCTCCGGGGTGATGATCCCCAGGTCCTCCGCGATCAGCGGGAGCTCCCCCAGCTCCCTCCGCACCGCCTCGAACAGCCCGGTCCCCGGCCCCGGCCGCCACTCGCCGTGGAGCGCGGTCTCCTCCGCGGCGGGGATCTCCCAGTACGACTCGAAGCCGCGGAAGTGGTCGATCCGCACCACGTCCACCATCTCCAGAGTACGGCGGAAGCGCTCCGTCCACCAGGCGAACACCTCCCCCCGCATCTCCTCCCAGCGGTACAGCGGGTTCCCCCAGCGCTGCCCGGTGGCGCTGAAGTAGTCCGGAGGGACGCCGGAGACCACGGTGGGGCGCCCCTCCCCGTCCAGCTCGAAGAGCTCCCCGTGCGCCCACACGTCGGCGCTGTCGTACGCCACGAAGATGGGGATGTCGCCGATGATCCGCACCCCCCGGGCGTGGGCGCGCTCCCGGATCGACCGCCTCTTCCGCGACCGCGCCGGCGCGCCGCACTGGGAGAT
>DATAAL010000829.1:0-2209 GCA_036260145.1 Longimicrobiaceae bacterium
ACCACCCCGTCGGACGGTGTGAAGCCGTCCATCTCCACCAGGAGCTGGTTGAGGGTCCGGTCGTCCTCGTTGTGCGACTGGTTGCGGCCGCGCTTCCCGCCCAGAGCGTCGATCTCGTCGATGAAGATGACGCCGCCGCGCCTGCGCGCCCGCTTGAAGAGGGAGCGCAGCCGATGCGCTCCGAGCCCCACGATGAAGCCGGTGAACTCGGAGCCGGAGATGGAGAAGAAGGGCACCCCCGCTTCCCCCGCGACCGCGCGGGCGAGGAGCGTCTTCCCCGTTCCAGGGGGGCCCACCAGGAGCGCGCCCTTGGGGATCCGCGCGCCGACCGCGGCGAAGGCCTCCGGGTGCTTCAGGAACTCCACCAGCTCCCGCAGCTCCTCCGCCGCGCCCTGCGTCCCCGCCACGTCGTCGAAGGTGGTGGTGGAGCGCGCGGTCTCCCCCAGCTCGGAGCCCTGCTGTCCGCGGTGGTGCTGGAAGAGGAAGTACCCGACCAGCCCCAGGATCCCGAGCTGCACGATCAGCCCCAGCGCGTCCCGGTAGGGGCTGCGGCGCGAGGGCGCCTGCAGGGTGATCTCCACTCCCGCGGCCTCCGCGCGCTCAGCCAGCCCCTCGATGGAGGCGAGCGGGTACGCCACCACGAAACCGGCCTCCGCGTCCGCCGCCGAGACCGGGTGGGCGGCCGTCCACTCCCCACGGATCTCCCGTCCGGGGACCACGGTGATGGAGGCCACCTCGCCCGCGCTCATCCGGCGCAGCAGGTCGGAGTATGAGACCTCCTCCGCCGCGTCGGTGGGGCCCAGCGCTCCCCATGCCGCGAGCGTGGCCGCCAGCACCACCAGAGCGCCGACCCCCGTCCTCCGGAGGAGGGAGCGGTTCTCCCGGAGGCGCTCCAGGAGCGAGGAGCGGGGCGGCTGGCTCTCACCCGAGGCCGAGGGGACCGGGATGCGGCGGACGACGGTTTCCTCGGAGATCGGCGGCGACATGATGGAAGAACGGGGTGCGGCTCTGGGTACGGGTGCTTCACCGGGAGTCTCGGCGCGCACGGCGGCGCGCTCCACCCGGGTGTGCGGAATCAAAAAACACCGGCCCGTGACCCTGGACCGGTGCGCCGCCGGAGCCCCGGAGGGGCCCGGCCTGGGGTGTGGTGCTTTCCAAAGATAATGCAGGCCAGCAGGATAGGTCCACCCCCAGGCGTCCCGTGGGCCGGCCGGTACGGGACCTGCTTGACGCGGTGCTTCCGCGCCGGGCATTATTGTGAATCCTTTCACTTGTACTCGCTACACAGGAAGAAGGTCCGGCATGGGTACCCAGGGCAAAGACACGGACATCGTATTCCTCTCCGCCGCCCGCACCGGGATGGGGACGTTCGGCGGCTCTCTGAAGGACTTCACCGCGACCGACCTCGGGGTCTTCGCCGCGAAGGCGGCGCTGGAGCGCGCCGGCATCCCGGCCCCGGAGGTGGGTCACGTGGTGTTCGGGAACGCGCTGCAGACCTCTTCGGACGCCATCTACCTGGCGCGCCACATCGGCCTGCGGGCGGGGCTCCCACACGACACCCCGGCGCTCACCCTCAACCGCCTGTGCGGGTCGGGGTTCCAGGCGGTGGTCTCGGGGGCGATGGAGATCATGATGGGCGAGGCCGAGGTGGCGCTGGTGGGCGGCACCGAGTCGATGAGCCAGGCCCCGCACGTGATCCGCGGCGCCCGCTGGGGCGACCAGCGGCTGGGGCCCTCCGGGAAGTTCTACGAGGACCTGCTCTGGGAGGCGCTCACCGACACCTTCGCCGGGTGCTCCATGGCGATGACGGCGGAGAACCTGGCCGACCACTACGGGATCACCCGAGAGCAGGTGGACGAGTACGCCTGCCGCTCGCAGACGCTCGCCCGGATCGCGTGCGAGGAGAACCGCTTCGGCGCGGAGATCGTCCCCATCACGCTGAAGTCGCGCAAGGGGGAGACGCAGTTCGCCTGCGACGAGCACATGCGGCCGGACACCACGGCGGAGATGCTCGCCAAGCTGAAGCCGTACTTCAAGGAGGGCGGTACCGTGACCGCGGGCAACGCCTCCGGGATCGGCGACGGCGGCGCGGCCATGGTGATCTCGTCGGCGCAGTACGCCGACCGTAACGGGCTGAGACCGCTGGGACGCCTGGTCTCCTGGGGGATCGCCGGGGTGGTGCCGAGGCACATGGGGATAGGCCCGGCGC
>DATAAL010000830.1:0-4423 GCA_036260145.1 Longimicrobiaceae bacterium
GGGGGGGGCCGGGGGGGTTCTGCCCGCCGATCCCCGCGCGGTGCGGCGGCGGGGCGCGGGGCGCAGGGTGTCGGCGTCCGGAGCGGGGCGCACGGACTCGGGACCGGGGATCGGCTCTTCGTGAACAGCCACGATCGGCTCTCGTCTTGTGGGTGGATCGCGCTCGGAGGAGCGCAGGGTACTCGCGTACCGCGGAGGAGACGGGCGGGACGGACGGTCCGGGTCTCATCCGTTTACGGACGGATGATGCCATTACAGCAAAAGTCGGGCTAGCGGAGCACTGGCGCCGATTCCGCCGCGCCGACCCCGAGAAACGAGACCCCGCCGGCGGGGGTGCCGGCGGGGTGACCTCCGTAGCTGGACCGCCGACCCGCGGAGCTACCGCGCGTCCGGGTTCTCGATCAGGTGGAGCACCGCGATCCGCTCCTTGCGGCCGCCGGCGTCCAGCTCGAACTCGTACGCGCCCGCGGCCGGGAAGACCACGTTGTCGAGCGACATGACCAGCCGCGTCTGCTGCGGGGGCTGCAGTGAGCCCGGCGTACCTACCTCGGTGTGCCCGCTGATGGTCCCCACCGGAGTCGAGGACGGGTCGAGCAGGTCGATCTTGAAGTTGACCCGCCCCACCTCCTCCGCGGTCCACTCCAGCACCAACACCAGCGTCATCCGGTCCTGGCGCGCCGGGAAGCCCGGAGCGAACAGGTGGTGGAACACCCCCAGGAGGTCCGCCCGCCCATCCGGGCGCATGTGTGCGTCCTCGCAGAGCAGCGCATACAGTACCCTCACGCTCCCTCTCCCTCCGTGTCAGGATGGCATGGCCGCTCTAGAGGCGCACGGACGGCCGTTGTTCACCGGATCGGGCCCACCACCGACAGGGCGAGCAGGATCAGGAGAACCACGACGATCGAACCCATCAACCGGCCCATCTTTCCCTCCCCTTTCAGATCCCGAGAAAGCGCACGCACCCGCGGGACGCCGCGGCCGCGTGACCCCGTCCTACAGCCGTACCCGCACGGCCTCGGCGTGCCCGTGCAGCCCTTCCGATTCAGCCAGCCGGACCACATCCCCCGCGTCCCGGCGCAGCCGCTCCGCCGAGTACCCGATCAGGCTGGTGCGCTTCACGAAGTCGTACACCCCCAGCGGCGAGGCGAACCGCGCCGTCCCTCCGGTGGGGAGGACGTGGTTGGGGCCGGCGAAGTAGTCCCCCACCGGTTCGGGCGACCAGCTCCCCAGGAAGATCGCCCCGGCGTTGCGGATCCTCCCCGCCAGCGCCAGCGGCTCGGCCACCAGCAGCTCCAGGTGCTCCGGAGCCCGCAGGTCGGCCACCGCGGCAGCCGAGGGGAGGTCGGGGACGTGCACGATCAGCCCGTTCGTCGCCAGCGCCGCCCGCGCGATCTCCCTCCGGGGGTTGTCCGCCAGGAGCCGCTCCACCTCCTCAGGGACGGAGTGGAGCAGCGCCTCGCAGGTGGTCACCAGCCAGGCGATGGCGTCCGGGTCGTGCTCCGCCTGCCCGATCAGGTCGGCGGCCACCTGGCGCGCGTCCGCCAGCTCGTCCGCGATCACCAGGATCTCCGAGGGGCCGGCCACCATGTCGATGTCCACCCGCCCGAAGACCTGCCGCTTGGCCTCCGCCACCCACCTGTTCCCCGGGCCCACGACCTTGTCCACCCGCTCCACCGACTCCGTGCCGAAGGCGAGCGCCGCCACCGCCTGCGCCCCGCCGACCCGGAGCACCTCGGTCACCCCCGCGAGGTGCGCCGCCGCGAGGACCACCGGGTGAGTCTCCCCGCCCGGCGCGGGGGAAACCATCACGATCTCCTCCACCCCGGCCACCACCGCGGGGACGGCGTTCATCAGCACCGTGGAGGGGTACGCCGCCCGCCCCCCGGGGACGTAGATCCCCACCCGGCGGAGCGGCGCCACCCGCTGCCCCAGGACGGTGCCGTCGGGAAGGAGCTCCATGAAGCCGCTCTCCCGCTGCCGCTCGTGGAAGCGTCGGATGTTCGCGGCGGCGCGGCGGAGCGACTCCAGCAGCGCCGGATCGACGACCGCCGCGGCGCGCTCCAGCTCCTCCGGGCCGATCCGCAGCTCCGCCACACTTCCCGCCTCCAACCCGTCGAAGCGCCGGGTGTATTCCAGGAGCGCCGCGTCCCCGCGCGCCGCCACCTCCCGCAGGATGCCGGCCACGGACTCCCGCAGCTCCGCGTCGTCTGTGGAGGCCACGGAGGCGAGCGCGCGCAGCTCGGCAAAGGGAGCCCGGCTGTGAAGGGTGCGTATGGTCACGACTGCGAGACGGTCCGGGTGGAAGCGTCCGGGCTCCGGACGGCGCCCTCCAGCACCCCCTCCAGGTCCGCGATCAGGCGCTGGTGCTCCTCCAGCCGGAGCTTGTGGCTGGCGCGGTTGACGATCAGCCGCGCCGAGGAGCGGGTCACCTCGTCCAGCACCACCAGCCCGTTCTCCTCCAGGGTACGCCCGGTCTGCACCAGGTCCACGATCCAGTGTGAGAGCCCCAGCAGAGGCGCGATCTCCACCGAGCCGGAGATGCGGATCAGATCCACCTGCACTCCCCGGGCCGCGAAGAAGCTGCGCGCCGACTCCACGTACTTGGTGGCCACGCGCGGCGTCACCCCCCCGGGGAGGTGCGGGTAGGGCGTCCCCGCGGGGGCCGCCACCACCAGCCGGCACCCCCCGAAGCGCAGGTCCAGCGGGTGGAGGACGTCCGGCTCCGACTCCTTCAGCACGTCCAGTCCCACCACCCCGGCGTCGGCCACCCCCGACTCCACGTATACCGGGACGTCTACGTTCTTCACCGGGAGGAACTCGAAGCGCCCGTCGGCCGAGGGGAGGATCAGCCGCCGCGAGTCCCGATCCCCCGGAGCGATCCCCGACCCCAGCCGCTCGAAGAGGCGGAGCGCGTCCTCCATGATCCGCCCCTTGGGGAGGGCGATCCGGAGAAGCCCGCTCATCTCCCCTCCCCCTGCGGGAGGAGCTCCGCGAGCGCATCCGTCTCCAGCGCGAACCCCACTGCCGGCCGGTCGGCCCCGTACAGCCCCAGGAGGTGGTCGTACCGCCCCCCGAACCCCACCGCCCGTCCCACCCCGGCGACGAACACCTCCCACTGGACCCCCGTGTAGTAGCCGAGTCCGCGGATCTCCCCCAGGTCGTAGACCACGTGCTCCCGCTCCTCCGCGGTGAGGAGGGCGTCCACCGCGCGCAGGCGCTCGATCGCCTCCTGCGCCTCCGGCCCCGGAGCGAGCGAGCGGGCGCGGAGGAGCATGTCCCCGCGCCCGATCAGCTCCGGGAGCTCCGCCAGCGTCCGGACTACCGCGGCCGGCGCGCCGAACTCCCGCGTCCCCTCCGCCAGCGCCGCGCGGTCCTTGCGGTCGATGGCGACGCGCAGCCTCTCCGCCGCCCCGGGCTCGAGCCCGGCCAGGAGGGGGAGGATGAAGCGGATGTCCCCCAGGTTGATCTGGAACTCGCGGATGCCGAGCGCCCGGAGGAACCCTATCGCCAGGCGCAGCGTCTCCACGTCCGCCCCGGGGCTCTCATCCCCGATCAGCTCCGCCCCGAGCTGGAACGACTCGCGCCGCCGCCCACCCCCTTCCGGCTCCTGGCGATACACCTTCCCGGCGTAGCATAGCCGGAGGGGGAGGGGCGCAGCGGCCAGCTTGGTCGCCACCATCCGCGCGATGGAGGAGGTGAAGTCGGCACGCAGCGCCACCACCCGTCCGTCGCGGTCCAGGAAGCGGATCAGCCGCGACGCAAGCTCGGCGCCCGCGCCCCGGGTGAAGACCTCCTCGTACTCGAAGGTGGGGGGGATCACCTCCTCGTAACCACGCTCCTCGGCCAGCGAGAACCAGGCGCCCTGCACCCGGCGGCGGCGGCGAACGTCGTCGGAGAGGAGATCCTGGGACCCGGGGGGGACGTGCGCGAGTCGCGAGTTCTGCATCGCGGGAAGATATCCGGTCGCGTCGGATCCGAGCAACCGGGCCCGGTGGGAGGGGACGGACACCGGCTCCCAGGGGCCATCCGCGGCACGGGGCTTGCTCAACGGTCGATCGAAGGGATGGACTCACAGCAGTCACCCAACAAGGAGAGACCACAGTGGACCTCATCCTGATCATCGCGATCGTGATCCTGGTGCTCGGCCTTCTGGGAATCGGCGGGGTGGTGAGCGCGCTGGCGGACATCGCGTGGATCCTGCTGATCATCGCGGTCATCGTGATCGCGTGGCGGATCATCACCGGACGCCGGCCGGTCTGACGTCGGACGGGATCTGCTGGACCGCTGTTTTCGACGTGATGCGGGGCGGGAGGTCGATGGTTGGCCTCCCGCCCCGAGTCTTTGGTTCCTGCGTGATGGGAGGGACCGCTACAGAGCCCGGCGAAACCGCCGCCGGTCTCTTCCGCGGGCCGCGCGAGCCCCA
>DATAAL010000831.1:0-3969 GCA_036260145.1 Longimicrobiaceae bacterium
CCGGGGATCCCGGTGGGGGCGCCGCTCGCTGCCGCAGGCTGCTGCTAGATCGGCAGCCGGATCCTCACCCGCGAGCGGTCCGCGCTGGGATCGTAGCGGTCGTGCCAGCGGTCGTGCTCCGCCGAGCACTCGGTGCGCACCCGGAGCTGCCACGCGGGGTCAAGCGGGCGGTCGTCGGCGCGCTCGCGGCACACCTGGTCGTGGTGCCGGTGGAAGGCGGCGTGCGCCTCCTCGAACGAGCCGTAGCGGTCGTCCCGGTCGCGGTAGATCCCGTCGTCGTCGCGATACACGCCGTCGCGCGAGTCGTACCGGCCCGCGCCCGGGCCGCAGTTGGCCACCGTGTTGTGGGGGTTCCCCACCCCCTGGCACCACCCCGGCGGGACGTCGCGGTGGCGGCGGGTGCTGAGCCGGTAGCGCTCGTCGTCCCACCCCCAGACGCTCCCGGAGCGCCCCTCGTAGTCGTCGTCCCAGTCCACCACCCGGTTCCGGGCGGTGTTCCGGCCTGCGCGCGCAGCCTTGGCGTTGTCCATACGGTCGCGGTTGGTGCGCGCCAGGCGCGGCCGCTCGCCGCGGGTGGTGCTGCCGCGACCGCTCGCCCGCTCGGCGCGGGCCTTCCCGGCAGAGCGCGCCGCCTGCGAGCCCGCGGGCCGCGCCTTGCTCCCCCGCCCGTGGTTGCCCTGGGCCTGGGCGGCGGGGTGGTCCCGGTTCCCCCGCTCGGCCTTCCCCTTCCCCTGCGCATCGGCCGGAGCGGCGGAGAGCGCTCCCAGGAGCGCGGCGGCCGCCGCGAAAGTGGCGATTCGAGTCGATCTCATTCGGGTACCTCCGATTCGGTGTGACGGACAGACCCCCCACACCGAGCAAGGTCGGTGCCAAGACGAAGTCAATCAACGACTTACCCGGAGCCGCAGGGACCGGCGCGGCACCGAGCCCCTTGCCGACCGGGTCCGGAGCCGCTTATCTTGGCCCCCACATGAAGCGATCGGGGCCCTTCGGAAGCCGGTGTGAATCCGGCGCGGCCCCGCCACTGTAAGAGGCCCGGCGCGCCTTTTCGCCGGTCCGGCCCGCTCCAGCGGAGGACCCGTCCTCCGTCCAAAGCCACTGGGAACGACGGTGTTCCCGGGAAGGCGAGCGAAGCTGCCTCGAGCCAGGAGACCGGCCCCGGTCGCTCCCGCACGAAACCCCTCGCGGGAGGGGAGCGGGGTCCGATCCGGCACCTCCGTGTCCTCTCCAGCGGACACACGCCGTCTCCGATCCCGTCCCCTCCCCGGCCTCCGGAAAGGACGGGTTTTTTGTTGTCCACCCTCTCGCTCCGCCGGATCGGGGGAGGTCTCCTCCCCCCGATGCTGCTCGCCCTCCTCGCCGGCTGCGGGGGCGATGCTCCCCGCGCCGCGGTCCCCGCCGCGGCGGACAGCGCCGTCACCGTCACCGACGACGCCGGGCGCACCGTCCGCCTCCCCCGCCCCGCGCGGCGCGTCGTGTCCCTCCTCCCCGCGGGGACGGACGCCCTCTTCGCCCTGGGGGCCGGGGACCGGGTGGTGGGGCGCACCCGCTACGACGAGCTCCCCCAGGTGCAGCGCCTCCCCTCGGTGGGGGGCGGTCTGGACCCCAGCCTGGAGGTGCTGGCCTCGCTCCGCCCGGACCTGGTGCTCGCTTTCGAGACCGCCGGCGGCTCCCGGCTCCGTCCCCGGATCGAGGCGCTGGGGATCCCCGTCTACGCCATCCTCCCCGAGGACACCGCCTCCATCCTCCGCATGGTCCGCAACCTGGGCCACCTGGTGGGCCGCGGCGCCGCCGCCGACTCGCTGGCGCGGGGGATCCGCGCGCGGATCGCCCGGGTGCGCGCCGAGGCAGGAGGCGGGGAGCCGCTCACCGCCCTCTACGTGGCCTCGGTGGACCCGCCGATCGTGGCGGGCCCGGACACCTACATCGCGGAGCTGGTGGGGGTGGCCGGCGGGCGGCTGGTGGGGATCCCCCAGGGTGGGGCGCGCTGGCCGCAGATCTCGCTGGAAGAACTGGTGCGACTGCAGCCCGACGTCCTGGTCCTCCCGGTGGGGCACGACCCCGGTTCCAACGTGGAGAACCTCCGGCGCGCGACGGGGTGGCGGGAGCTGGGGGCGGTCCGCGAAGGGCGGATCGCCACCGTCCCCGCCGGGCTGATGAACCGCCCCGGCCCCTCCATCGGCGAGGCCGCGGAGGTGCTGCGCCGGGCCATCCGCTCCGCCACGGAGGGGCGCCCGCGGTGAGGCCCGCTCTCCGCCTCCTCCTCCTGGCGGCGCTGGCCGCCGGGGCGCTCCTTGCCAGCATCCGCCTGGGGGCCGCCGACCTGGGGCTTGCCGAGATCGCGGGTGCCCTCCGGGGGCGCGGCGATCCCACCGCGGTGGCCATCGTGCAGCGGCTCCGGCTCCCCCGCTCGCTGCAGGCGGCAGTGGTGGGGGGCTCGCTTGCCGTGGCGGGGGCGGTCTTCCAGGCGCTCCTGCGCAACCCCCTGGCCGAGCCCTACATCCTGGGGGTCTCGGGGGGGGCGGCGGTGGGGGCGGTGGCGGCGACGGTGCTCGGGGTGGGGGCGGGGGGGCTGGCGGTCCCCGTGGCGGCGTTCGCCGGGGCGCTGGCGGCCATCGTGCTGGTCTTCCGCATCGCCTGGTCGGTGGGGCGGACGCTGGACACCCGCATCCTCCTCCTGGCCGGGGTGGTGGTGGGCGCCTTCTTCAACGCCTGCATCCTGGTGGTGCTCACCTTCGCCGACACGGAGTCGTTCCGGCTGGCGGTCTTCTGGATGATGGGGAGCTTCTCCGGCGCCTCCTGGCAGGGCGTGGGGGCCATCACCCTGTACTTCGTCCCGGCGGCGCTCCTCCTCCTCTCCCTGGCCCGCCCCCTCAACCTGATGGCGGTGGGCGAGGAGACCGCGGCTTTCCTGGGGACCCGGGTGGAGCGCACCAAGTGGCTGGCCTACGGCGTGGCCTCCCTCCTCACCGCCGCAGCGGTGGCCGCGGCAGGGGTGATCGGCTTCGTGGGGCTGGTGGTCCCCCACGTGGTCCGCCTCCTCTGGGGGAGCGACCACCGCTTCCTCCTCCCCGCCTCCATCCTCCTGGGCGCCACCTTCATGGTCCTCACCGACGCCCTGGCGCGCACCGTGGCCGCGCCCTCGGAGCTCCCCGTAGGGGTGGTGACGGCGTTCGTGGGGGTCCCCTTCTTCGTCTGGCTCCTGCGCCGGAGAGGGGCGGCGTGAGCAGGTGGCGCTGCGAGGGGGTGGTGTTCCGCTACCCGGAGGCGGTCCGCCCCGCGGTGGACGGGGTGTCGCTGGAGGTCCCGGAGGGGGCGTGCACCGCCGTCCTGGGCCCCAACGGCTCCGGGAAGTCCACCCTCCTCCGCCTCCTCCTGGGAACACTGGCTCCCTCGTCCGGGACGGTGGACTTCGGGGGGCGGCCGGTGGCGGAGTGGTCGCGCGCGGAGCTGGCGCGGGAGGTGGGGGTGGTGCCCCAGGGCGAGGAGACGGTCTTCCCCATCACCGTGCGGGAGCTGGTGGCGATGGGGCGCTACCCGCACCTGGGTCCCTGGCGGAGGGAGGGGGAGGCGGACCGTCGCGCGGTCGCGGAGGCCCTGCAGCGCGCCGACGTGGCCGACTTCGCCGCCCGCCCCGTGGGGACGCTCTCCGGGGGGGAGCGGCAGCGGGCCCGCATCGCCCGCGCGCTGGCGCAGGAGCCCCGGGCGCTGGCGCTGGACGAGCCCACCGCCGCGCTCGACGTGGCGCACGAGATGGCGATCTTCGAGCTCCTGCGCGACCTGGGTCGCGCGGGAGTCACCGTGCTCCTGGTGACCCACAACCTCAACCTGGCCGCGCGCTACGCGGACCGGCTGGTGGTGCTGGACCGGGGGCGCGTCGCGGCGGAAGGCACCCCCGCGGAGGTGCTGACCGCCGAGCTGGTGCAGCGGGTCTACCGGTGGCCCGCGCGGATCGTGGCGGCCCCCCCG
>DATAAL010000832.1:0-31826 GCA_036260145.1 Longimicrobiaceae bacterium
GATTCGCGGGGCCCCCCGCCGGCTGGCCGCCGGCCTGCTCGTCTTCGCCGCCGGGTGCGGAGACGACGACGGGACGGGACCGACGCCCCTTTCGCCGGAAGAGGTGGCCGGGGTGTACCGGATTTGCTCGCTCGCCTTTGCGCCGTCGAGCCGGTTCCTCCCGGCGGTCGACATCCGCGCCCGCGCCTTCGACACCGCCAGCGTGGGGGTGACGCCGCCGCGGCTCAAGCTGGACGCCACCTGGACGTTCGAGCTGGAGTACACGCCGCGGGGGCAGTTCACGGACGTGGAGCACCGGGGGACGTTCGCCACGGGAGCGAGCCGCGTGCGCCTTGCCTTCGCGCGCCCCGCCGAGGTCGCTCCGCTCCTGCTCCCGGAGCGGGTGGACGCGGAGTTCGATGCCGCCTCCCGGCTGCTGCGGATCGCCGACTCGGGGCTCCCGTTCACCGTGTCCAAGGGGGACTACGAGTGGCTCCTGGGAGAGAGTGACCCCGGGATCCCCCCCCGCGTGGAGGGGAGGCTCACCGGACGATTCACCGCCGGCGCCTGCCCCTGACGCACCGCCGGGACCGTTCCGACCACCGGGTCCGCGCCGTGCAGGGCGGACCCGGATGCGTTTCCGGGAGCCGGAAACCACCATGGACATCATGCGCAGAGCACCGTTCTTCTTCTTTGTCACCCTCCTCGCCGCCCCCGCGGCTGCGCAGGAGCCACCCCGGTCCACCGCGGGGTGGGACGAGCCGCGGGCGCTGGAGCTGATCCGCCGCGCCCAGGAGCGCCGCTCGGCGACCCTGATCGATACGGCACTCACCAGCTACCAGGCGGATGCACGCGGGTACGTGTACTTCTACCTGGACCGCCGGGACACCGGGGAGCGCACCCTGGTCAAGACCGACCAGGTGGCGCTGGACGTGTTCTGGAAGGCGCCCGCCTTCGCCAAGCAGCGCATCATCGGGCTGCGGGACGAGAAGAAGCTCCCCACCAACATCCACTACCACCTGGACCACCTGGCGGTGGTGCAGGACAACTTCGGCGACCGGATCCGCCTGGGGGATGGGGACGAGGTCCGTGACGTCCTGCACCCGGCGGCGCCGGGTGCGGAGCGGTTCTACCAGTACCGGGTGTCGGACTCCCTCTCCATCCGCCTTCCCGGGGCGGCGGAGCCGGTGCAGGTGTACGAGGTGGAGGTGCGCCCCCGCGACCTGGGGCAGCCGGCCTTCGTGGGGGCGGTGTTCGTGGACCAGCGCCGGGGCGACCTGGTGCGGATGGACTTCACCTTCACCCCTGCCTCGTACGTCGACCGGTACCTGGACTACATCAACATCTCCCTGGACAACGGGCTGTGGAGGGAGCGCTTCTGGCTCCCCAACCAGCAGCAGGTGGAGATCCGGCGGCAGCTCCCGGAGCTGGACTTCCCGGCGGGCGGGGTGATCCGCGGCACCATGCGGATCTCCAACTACCGCTTCAACCAGGACTTCCCGCTGGCGCTCTTCCAGGGACCCAAGGTGGTGACGGTCCCCCGGACGCAGCGGGAGAGCTTCGCCTTCGAGCAGGGGCTGTACGAGGAGCTGCGGGAGGAGGGGATCGGCCCAGACACGGAGCTGGCGGAGATCCGCAGGCAGGCGGCGGAGCTGGCGCGCGCCCGGATGCTCAGCGGGCTCCCGGTGTCGCGTCTGGACGTGGGCACCGCGTCGGAGATGCTGCGCTACAACCGCGCGGAGGGCGCGGTGCTGGGGCTCGGCCTGGCCTTCCGCCCGCGGGAGACGCTGACCGCGCGGGTACGCGGCGGGTACGCCCTGGGGGTCGGGCACCCGCTGGCCGAGGTGGAGGTGGCGCTCACCCCGCCGTCGCTGGGGCTTGTGGCGTCGGCCTACCTCCACCGCCCGCGCGAGCTGGGGCCGTTCCCGGTGGCTTCCGGCGTCCTCAACACCCTCTCCTCGCTGCTGGCGGGCGAGGACTACTCGGACCCATACTATACGACCGGGGTGGCGCTCTCCGCGGCGCGCCCCGTTCGCCCGGGGTGGACGCTCACGGGCGGGGTGCGGGTGGAGGAGCACGAGTCGGCCTCGCTCGCCTCGGAGTTCTCGTTCTTCGGCGACCTCCGGCCCGTCCGCCCCGTGGACGAAGGGGCGATGGTCGCCGCCTCACTGGGCCTGGAGCGCACCGCTCCGTCGGACGCGGCGCGGAGCTGGAGGCTGGGCCTCCACTCCGAGATCGTGACCCTGGACCCAGGCGGGTGGGACCTCGCCGGAGCGATGGCGGGGACCGGCCGCACCTGGGCGCAGTCGTGGGTGGAGGTGGGGTGGACGCGCCGCTGGGCGCCGCGCGACGCGCTGCTCGAGGTGGAGGGCTCCGCCGGGATCGCCTCGGGCGACGTCCCCGCGCAGGGCCGCTTCTACCTGGGCGGGCGGGGGACGATCCCCGGGTTCGAGCTGCGCTCCTTCAGCCCCCGTGAGTTCGTGCTGGCGCGCGCCACCGCGTCCGCGGACCTGCGCGCCCCCTGGCTCCGTGGACGCCTCTTCGCCGCGGCGGGACAGGCGTCCGGCACCCACGTGGGGATCGGCGCGGGGCTGGGGATCTTCTACGACCTCCTGCGGATCGACCTGGCCCGGGGGCTCGGGAAGGAGGGGCGGTGGGAGGTGATCGTGGAGACGCGTCCCACGTTCTGGGACTTCCTGTAGACGGCGCGCTCCGCCGATCCTCACGGCCCTCCTCCGGAACCGGGGGAGGGCTGTTATTTTCCATGGGCCCCTTGCCGCGGCTCCCGCAGTCACCATCCGTGAAGATCGACGCCTTCCACCTCCCCGCCCTCGCCCACCCCCCGACGACCACCTGGTCGTACGGCCGGGGGAAGGACGAGGTACAGCTCCGCGTCCCGCGGCTGGACGCCGCGCTCCTCCGCCGCCAGGGAGAGGCGCTGGGGAAGGCGCGCGACCGGCACCTGCGGAACCGTCCGGTGCACGAGGTGGTGCGGGTGGTGGACCGCGTGGCCGCGCGGCTCTCCGACCCGGAGGACCCGCTGCGGCGGGCGGCGGAGGCAGCGCTCCCTCTGGTGACCGGGTACTCCCTCCCCATGATCCGCCGGGTGCTGGACGCCATGGCCGCCGACTGGCGCGCGGACCGGCTGCGCACCCTCCTCCGCGCCGAGCTGGGGGACCCGCGCGTGCTGGACGGATTCCGCCCGCGTCTGGGGGTACCCGGGCGGGAGCGTGCCTTCGGCCCACGGGTGGCGGCGCACATCTTCAGCGGCAACGTCCCGGGGGTGGCGGTCACCTCGCTGGTCCGCTCCCTCCTGGTCAAGGCGGGGACACTGGGGAAGACGGCCGTGGGGGAGCCCGTGCTCCCCGCCCTCTTCGCCCGGGGGGTGGCGGAGGAGGACGCGGAGCTGGGAAGGTGCATCGCGGTGACCTACTGGCCCGGGGGGGACGCGGCGCTGGAAGGGGTGGCGCTGGGGCTGGCCGATGCGGTGGTGGTGTACGGAGGGGCGGAGGCGGTAGCCGCCGTGCGGGCCGCAACGCCGCCGGTGACGCGCGTACTGGCGTATGGACCGAAGGTGTCGTTCGGGGTGGTGGGGCGGGAGGCGCTGGCGCGAGCGGAGGAGTCGGCGGGGGTGGCGGCGCGGGCCGCGCTGGACGCCTCCACTTTCGACCAGCAGGGGTGCGTCTCCCCCCACCTCTTCTACGTGGAGGAGGGGGGCGCCGTGGAGCCGCGGGAGTGGGCCCGCCAGCTCGCGTCGGCCATGGAGGAGCTGGAGCGGGACCTTCCGCGCGGCACGCTCTCCCCCAGCGAGTCCTCGGCGATCCGCCAGCTCCGCGGGGAGGCGGAGTTCGCGCAGCTCGCCGGGGGCGGGACCGAGCTGCACGCCTCCGCGCATGGGACCGCCTGGACCGTGGTCTTCGACCCGGACGCCTCGTTCACCCCCTCCTGCCTCAACCGGGTGGTCCGCGTCAAGCCGGTCGCCGACCTGGAGCAGGTTCCGGAGCGGGTGACGCCGGTCGCGCCCCTCCTCCAGACCGTGGGCGTGGCCGCCTCCCCCGAGCGGACCATCCTGCTGGCGGAGGCGCTGGGCCGCGCCGGTGCCAGCCGCATCGCCCCGCTGGGGCGGATGGCCTGGCCCCCCGGGACCTGGCACCACGACGGTCGCCCGCCGCTGGGGGATCTTCTGCGCTGGTGCGACCTGGAGGAGTAGCGCGATCCGCGCTCTTTGTGGCACTGCTCTTGCCGCCACCTGTTTCCCGCAAGCCCATCTCCCCCGCCGGATCCCTCCCTCCCGGAGGCACCATGGCCGCCCACCGGAAGCCCAACCCCGGCTCCCTCCGCTCTCTCGCCGAAGCCTCGCCCGGCGAACAGCTGGAGGTGGCGTATATCCTGTTCGGGAGTCTTCGCCGGAGGTATGAGGCGCTGGGGGTGCGGCTGGGGACGAGGATCCGGTGCCGGGAGTGGACCGCGAAGACCGTCGTGGTGGAGCTCCCGGACGGCAGGCTGGCGGAGGTGGATGGGGTGCACGCCCCCTTTGTGGAGGTGCGGCCGGTGGTGGCTTTCCTCGCACCGGAGAGCGACGGGTCCGGCAACGGCGGCGACCCCGCGCCCGCTCCGGATCCCGTTCCCTTCGTTCCGTTCCCGGACCGGACTCCGCACGGAGAGCCGGAGCGTCAACCCCGAATCGCATGACCGGAATGCGCCCGATCCGCTCCCTCCCCTCCGACCGGCGCCGCGCGCGCCCCATGTGGCGGGCCTTCGAGTCCCGCGACCGCCGCGAGATCGACCACCAGCTCCGCGAGGAACGCGACCCCTGCTGCCCGTGCTGCGGGGAGCTGCTGGAAGCGCACCCCGGGACCCGCCTGGCGCGCTACCTCCCCCTGGACGCCACGGGATACGACCTGGAGTGCCGGGGCTGCCGTCGCTTCCGCTGCGTGGTGCGCCATACCGCCCGTTCGCTGCGGCTGCTCCGGATGCGCCGCCTGGTGGCCGCCGTACGTGCCGCGGGGGGGCGCGGATCCCTCCACGGGGAGCCCATGCTGGCGTAATCCGGCCCCGGCGTCACCCGCGGGTCGGGTATCGAAAGCAGGGCGACGGCCACACCTCGTGGCACGCCCGTTGCTCCTCCCACCCGGGCACCCGGGACGGACGGGCGGCGGGCGCCGCATTGTCGCGCCCCGGCCCTGGATCCCCGCCGCACCATGAGCATGCACCTGTTCAGTACCCCGGTCCAGTGCACCCAGTGCGGGACCGTCGTGGACGATCCCCGCGTGGACCGCTGCCCCACCTGCAGCTCGCTCCTCCGGGAGCGCCGCACTCCCAGCCGCCTGGCGGGGGTGGAGAAGCGGTACGGCGGGCTCCGCGTCCTCCTCGGCTTCCTCCGCTTCCTCGCCATCGCCACGCTGCTGGTGGGGGTGCTGGTCTTCGCCTACGGGCTGGGCGACGACCGGGCCACCCTCCAGTCTACGGTGCTGACGCTCCTCTCCACGGTGGTCACGGCGGTGGTGATCCTGGCGTTCGCCGCCTTCTTCGAGGTGGCGCTGGACATGGAGGAGAACACGCGGGCTTCCTTCCGCGTCCAGCAGATGATGCTGGAGCAGATGCAGGAGCACGGCACCTCCTCGTCGCCGGTCCAGTCCGGATGAAGCCGATCCCAGGGGTGGAAGGCACGTTCACGATGAGACGCAGAACCGGTCGGAGGCGGGCCCTCGGGCTCGCCTTTTTCGCCGCTACCGCCGCGCTGCTCGTCCCGGAGCCCGCTCCCTCGCGGCAGGTGCAGGCCCCGCTGCAGGCGGCCGCGGCGGGGATCGTCGGGGGCTCGGCGGACGAGTGGAGCATCCTGGCGTGGTCGCTGGACCGGCGCCGGCCGCTCTTCGCCATCAACGCCGACAGCATCCTCATCCCGGCCTCCAACAACAAGGTCTTCACCGCCATCTGGGCGCTGGACGTCCTGGGGCCGGACCACCGCTTCCCTACCGACCTCCTCCTCCCGGGGCCGGTCCCGCAGAACGGGGTGGTGCAGGGCGACATCTACCTGCGGGGCTCCGGCGACCCGGCCTTCGGGTACCCCGAGTTCGACCGCGACCCCATGGAGCCGCTGCGGGTCATGGCGCGACAGCTCAAGGCGCGCGGAGTGCGGGTGGTGACGGGCGGGGTGGTGGGGGACGCCAGCATCTTCGACACCCTGTTCTACGGCCCCGCGTGGCCGGCCGACACCGGGAACGGCGCGGCCTTCTACGCTCCCACCGCCAACGGCCTCCCCTTCCAGCGCAACATGCTCTGGGTCAACGTGCAGACCGGGGGGGGAAGGGTGGCCATCGTGCGGGAGCCGGACGTGCCGGAGATCCCGGTGATCTCCACCGTGCGGTTGGGTGGGAGCCGGGGGTGGGCGGTCCGCAAGCCGGACGAGGACACCATCCGCGTCAAGGGAGGGGTGTCCGGGCGGGGGCCGCACCGCTACCCCGTGGGGGTGGCCGACGCATCGCTTCTGGCCCCCGCCGCGCTTCGGCAGGCGCTGCGCGAGGAGGGGATCCAGGTGCGCGGGGCGGTGCGCCGCGGCAGGACCCCCCGGAGCGCCAAGCTGATCCACCGGCGCCTCTCCATCCGCCTGGCGGACATGATCCCCAAGCTGAACCGGGACTCGGACAACTTCTTCGCCGAGCACCTGTGGAAGGCTGCGGGGGCGCACACGGTGGGAATCGGGAGCTATGTCCTGGGCGGGCCCGCCTCGGCCAA
This sequence comes from Longimicrobiaceae bacterium, assembly GCA_036260145.1. Lineage (GTDB taxonomy): Bacteria > Gemmatimonadota > Gemmatimonadetes > Longimicrobiales > Longimicrobiaceae > JAFAYN01. The sequence continues at coordinate 6,715 of DATAAL010000832.1, forward strand.
GTTCTTCATCGAGCGGGCGGGGGTGCCACACGGGGAGATCTGGCAGGCCGACGGGTCGGGTCTGTCGGCGCAGAACCGTAGCAGCGCGCGGGCGCTGGTGAACGCCCTGGCCTACGCGGACCGGCGCCCGTGGCGGGAGGAGTTCCACCGGTCGATGGCGGTGGCGGGGGACCGGGAGGGGACGCTGCGGAGCCTGTTCCGGGGCGGGGCGGCGGAGGGGAACCTGCACGCCAAGACAGGCTACATCCGGGGGGTGCGGACGCTCTCCGGGTATGTGAAGACGCGGAGCGGGGAGAACGTGGCCTTCTCGTTCCTGTACAACGGGCGGAATACTTCGGGGGCGCGGGGGGTGCAGCAGCAGCTGGGGGAGCTGATCGCGAGCTACGCGGGTCCGTGAGGGGGTTCAGGTCGGTTTCGAGGTGATGTGACGGACCGCTCCAGAGCCCCGGAAACAGCCCCGGGTCTCTTCCGCGGGCTGCGCGAGCCCCGCGATACCACTGCGGGTCTCCCGCAGCCGGAGGGAGCTTCACCGATACCGCCGGTGAGTCTCCCTCCGCACATCTTTTTATGGGTACTGCGAAACGGAGAACCGCGGAACCACAGGACTGCCAGCGTGGACCTTACCCTCCCCTGCCTGCGGGGGAGGGTGGCGCGCAGCGCCGGGTGGGGGCCGCCGTTGCCATTGTCCCACAGCCCCGCCCCGCCTATTCTCCCGCGCTCCCGTTCCTCTCTCGCGAAATGACCCGCATCCCTACGGCCGTTGAGTTCCGCTGATCCCGGCACCCCTTCCCTCCGCGACCGGCTCCTGGAGCGCATCCGGGCCGGGACGCGGAGGGCGGTCCCCGACGAGGAGTTCGACGCGCTGGCGCGGGCGGTGTTCGCGCACCAGTACGCGCGCAACACCCCCTACCGCCTGTTCTGCGAGCGGCGGGGCGCCACGCCGGCGACCGTGGGACACTGGACGGAAATCCCTGCCGTCCCCACCGACGCCTTCAAGGCCGCGGGGCTGGTGTGCGGGGACCCGGCGTCCGTCCGTACGGTGTTCCGGACCAGCGGGACCACGGCGGGCCCGGAGCGGCGGGGGGAGCATTACCTCCCCGACCTGGCGTTCTACGATGCGGCGCTCCGCGAGAGCTTCGCCGCCCACCTCCTCCCGGAGGGGGGGCGGATGCGGATGCTCTCGCTGATCCGGCCGCCGGAGGAGGTCCCGGACTCCTCGCTCTCGCACATGGTCGGCGCGGTGGTGCGCGACCTCGGCGCGCCGGGGAGCGGGTACTTCGTCGGGGAGGTGGGGATCGACCACGCCGCGTTCGGGGCGGCGCTGCGGGACGCGGAGGCGCGGGGGGAGCCGGTCTGCGTCCTGGGCACCAGCTTCGCCTTCGTGCACTGGCTGGAGGCCGTGGAGGAGGCCGGGGAGCGCTACGCCCTCCCGACCGGCTCGCGCATCATGGACACCGGCGGGTTCAAGGGACGCTCGCGGGAGGTGTCGCGCGAGGAGCTGTACGCGGCGCTGGGGGAGCGGCTGGGGGTGGGGACGGAGTGGTGCGTCAACGAGTACGGGATGACGGAGATGAGCTCGCAGTTCTACGACGCCGTCGCGGGGGTCCCCGCCCCCCGCCTCCACCGCGCCCCGCCCTGGGTACGCTCCCGGGCCGTGGACCCGGAAACGCTCGACCTCCTCCCGGAGGGGGAGACCGGCGTCCTCCGCCACTGGGACCTCGCCAACCTACACTCCGTCATGGCCATCCAGACGGCGGACCTGGGCACCGTCGCCCCGGAGGGGGTCCGGCTGCTGGGGCGGGCGCGCGGAGCCGAGGCGCGGGGGTGCTCCATCGCCATGGACCAGTTCCTGGGGGCCTTGTAGCGGGGCATACCCAAGTACGGCAGCTCAATGCTCGTCCCCGTACGCCTTCCCCTCCTCGTCCTCCACGATCCGCCGCAGCGCCTCCTCGAAGCTGGCCCCCTCGCTCATCGCCGCCGCCTGCGCCTCGATCCAGATCCCCCGCAGCACCACCTCCATCAGCGACAGCGACAGGTGCTCCCGCGTGCGGCGCAGCTCCGCCGCCCGGCGCGCCAGGGGGAGGAGCTCGTCGGGGATGTCCGCCTCGGGGTGGAGGTAGGCCGCCCCCGCCGTCTCCGGGGTCCTCCCGTCCCCCTTCTCCTGGGGCCGCTGCGGCGTGGGGGCGAACATCGCGGGGTCGCGGGCTACCCGCAGGGCGATGCTCCCCGGCCCGAACGGCTGCCACCACTCCACCAGCTTCCCGGAGAGCTCGTTCAGCACCCCCTCCACCGCCAGACGCACCGGGCTCTTGCGCGCGGGGGCGTGCCTCCGCCCGCGCTCCAGCACCAGGAGCAGGTCGGCCCCGGGCTGCTCGTGCGCGAACATCTGGATCCAGCGGAGTGCGCGGTCCCGCGCCGTGGCCGGCCCCTCCCCCTGCAGGTCGAGCCGCCGGGTGGGCGGGTAGTGCCGCGCCTCGTACTCGCGGAACAGGTCGTTGAGATGCGTCAACGGGTCTCCCGATGCTGGCGGAACGAGCCTGGTCATCCGGGGAACACGGATTGCAGCGTCCGTGCCCTCCCGGCCGGATGCACCCGGCGCGCGGCCGGTCTGACCAGAACCAGGGAGCAGCCGATGGCACGCTACGATCGCAGCTACGATTACGGGCTCCGCGGGTACCGGGAGACCACCTTCTTCCGCGGCGGACAGGGCGCCCGCCCGCGCGCCTGGGGGTACGATCGGGACTTCGCGTACCCGAGGACCGCGGGCGGAGGGTTCTCCAACCGTGTCACCGCGCGCTACAACCGCGACTACGCCTACGACCGCCCGTACCGCGGCTTCGAGCGCAACTACAACCCGTACGGCGGGGACCGGATCGGCCGGATCGGGGACATGCAGGACTACCTGCACGGCTACCACACCATCGGGGGGACGCACACCTCGCGGGGTGGGTTCCAGCCGCCGCACGAGGTACCGAGAGATCCGCTGCAGGACAACATGGCGAGCGGGTACGACTGGGACCTTCGCCGGGGCCGGTGGTAGCGGTGGGATGCCGTGCCGGGTAAGGACCGCGGGAGACCCGGGAACAGCCCCGGGTCTCCCGCGATATCCCCGTCATGAGGAACACCGTCCCCGCATCACCCCCGATCGTAGTCACTCCTCCGCCTCCGTCTCCAGTTCGCTCAGCAGCGGGATCTCCCCCGCCCCCGCGCGCCCTCCACGCCTGCGGCGCGCCGGGGGGACGGGGTGCTCCGGGAACTCCACCTCCGCGCCGGAGTCGCCCAGGGAGCGGTACACCGCCTCCCCCGTGCGCTTCAGCGCCGCCATAGCCCTCCGTACCTCGTCCGGGGACAGGTCGGTCTCCACCAGCTCCAGGAGCACCTCCCGGTAGGATACCGCCCTCCCCCGGAACCTCCCGGCCAGGGTACGCGCCAGGCGGCTCACGTCCACCCCCCGCCCACCGGGGGGGAGGAGCGTGGCGTCCGGCTCCTCCGGGGCGAACAGCTCCAGCACCTCCGCCGGCTCCGCCGCCTCCTCCGCCCGGAAGGAGGTACCCAGCTCCGCCCGGTCCTCCACCCCGGCCTCCCGCGCCGCGCGGTTCAGCGCCAGCGCCCGCAGGGGGTCCCCGGTCACCAGGAACAGGTAGAGCGAGTCCGCGGGCTCGTCCGAGAGGTGTACCGGGAGGCGCTTCACCACCCACCCGGCGAGCTCCGCCAGCCGCTCCGCGTACCGCCCGGCGACCCGCGCCTCCGCCGCCCTCTCCCCTCCCTCCCGCTCCGCCTCGCGCCACCGGTACACCCACTCGTAGCGCACGTCGCCCAGGAGGGCGGAGTACCCGTCCACCACCCGCCGGACGTGCGTGGGGAGGTCCGCCAGCGTGCTCCCCCGGTACCGGGCCTGCTTCTGGAGGTCGGCGTGGGGGAAGGAGAGGAGGAGGTCCGCTCCGCGTGCCCTGGCGAGGGTGCGCACCGCCGCGAGGGGGAGCTTCCCGGCCGCGGGTGGTGCCAGGAAGCAGAGCGCGTGGTCCGCGGACGCCACCCAGCGCGCCACCCGCTCCGCCGCCTCGCCGAAGGCGGCGTGCAGCAGCGCGATCTCCCCTGCCCCGAGCCCCGCGGGGTCGTCCACGCGGCGGACGCGCCCCCCGAGCCCCACCGCCTCCAGTTCCCGCTCCAGCCGCTCCACCTCCGCCGGATCCTCCTCCACCAGCACCGCCGTGGCGTGCAGGGGAGCGCGCGCTCCCGGGGCGCGCGCCGCGAGCCGCTCCAGCGCCCGGAGGCCGCGGAGCGCCGACCCCGCCCCGGCGCCACCCTGCCCCGCCCCCACCAGCGAGTGCCGCCCGCCCGAGTTGCAGAAGCCGTCCACGTACACCACCCGGAGCGGCGGGGGCTCCGTCCCCTCCTCCGGAGGCTTCGCGCTCCGCAGGCCCCGCGCGACCGCCTCCGACCACTCCGCCAGGTAGTGGTCCAGGATCTCGTGTGCGACGACGGTGGAGGGGTGCGGAGCGACCGGACTCACGGACTTCGCCTTCGGGGTACCCGGCGCGGGGAGGGGACGACGAAGACTATCCCCGCCACCTACCCCAATCAAGTCCGAAAGTCCCGGGGCGCCCGCGCCCGCGGAACGCGCCGTGCTGCAGGATCCGGCGGTGCGACGGGTCCTCCGTCGAGGGAGCAAACGGAGAAGCGCTTGGAGGCGAGACAATGGCGGAAACGACGACCACGGGGCGCAGGGCGACGGTGCGCTGCGCCTCCTGCGGCAAGCTGAACCGGGTGGACCTGGCGCGTGCCGCCGACCGGCCGAAGTGCGGAAGCTGCGGCCGGCCGATCCTTCTGGACCGCCCGCAGGTGCTGACGGACGCGGACTTCGACCGGGTGGTGGGGGACGCCGGGGTCCCTGTGCTGGTGGACTTCTACGCCGACTGGTGCGGGCCGTGCAAGATCATGGCGCCCACCATCGACCAGCTCGCCCGCGACCGGATGGGGAGCGCCCTGGTGGCCAAGGTGGATACCGACCGCAACCCCGGGGTCGCCGCGCGCTTCGGGATCCGCTCCATCCCCACCCTGATCGCCTTCCGCGGCGGCCGGGAGGTGGGGCGCGAGCTGGGGGCGGTCCCCCGGCCGCGGCTGGACGCGCTCCTCGACGCGGCCGGGCGCGGGTGAAGGACGACGCCGGGCACTCCCCGGCCGGTGCAGCGTATCAGGAGCGGCCCGCGTGAAGCACCCGTTCCCGGAGCACCATGCAGCCGCCCCGCACCGCGTACCCCGCCACCGAGACCGCCCTCCGCGCCACCCTCGGCGACGCGCCGCTCGACCGTGCCTCGTTCGAGCGGCGCCTGGCTCCGTGCACCCTGCCGCACTGCCGGGGGACGTGCTGCTCCGAAGGCGTGCGGCTGAACGGCGAGGAGGCCACCGTCCTCCGGCACCTGGTGTGCGGGGAGGCGGAGCATCTCCGCTCCCTGGGGGTCGAGGACCCGGAGGGGGCGATCGTGCGGGAGGGGCGGGGGTGGCGGACCGCGCTCCGGCCGGAGCCGTTCCACGGACGGGTCCCGGACTACCCCGCCCACCTGGGCGACACCGCCTGCACTCTGCTGCTGGAGGACTCGCGCTGCGCCCTGCAGGTCCTGGCCGAAGCGCGGGGGCTGCACCCGTGGCATTACAAACCACTGGCCTGCTGGCTGCACCCCATCTCCCTCTCCGCGGAGGGGATCCGCCTGCACGACGAGACCTCGGACCCGTATCGGGAGGACGGCTACGCGGGGTTCACCAGCCAGACGCACTGCGGCCGGACGGACCCGTGCGGCCAGCCGGCGCGGGAGGTCCTCCGCACGGAGCTGGAATTCCTGGGAGAGATCCTCGGCCGGGATCTCCCGGGGGAGACCCGCGGGGAAGCCGTGCCGGACGGAGGAGGTGGGACATGATCGCGAAGGAGCCGCTGGCCGCGGGCGGCCGCCTCCCGGACCTCGCCCTCCCGGCGGCGCCGGACGGGCGGTCCGTGCCGCTCCGCGCCCGGGGGAGGAGCGCGCCCGTGGTGGTGCAGACCCACGGCGCGGGGTGCGCGGAGTGCCGCGCCTGGCTGGAGGGGCTGGCGGGGGTGGAGGACGCGGTGCGCGAGTGGGACGGGCGCGCGGTGGTGGTGGTGCCGGAGGGGCTCGACGCCGCGGACCGGTTGCAGGCCGCGAGCCGGCTCCCCTACCCCGTCCTCGCCGACCCGGAGCGCCGGCTCGCGGAGCGGCTGGGGACGGAGGACGCGGTGGTGCTCGTCGCCGACCAGTGGGGGGAGCTGTTCCTGGTGGCCAACGCGGGCACCGCGCACCGCCTCCCCGACCCCTCCGAGGTGGTGGAGTGGCTCCGCTTCCTCGCGGTCCGCTGCCCCGAGTGCGAGGGAGAGGCGCTGTAGCCGCGGCGGGCTACCGCTCGAAGAAGACCGCGTGCAGCCGCCGCACCACCTCCCCCAGACTACGCAGCTCCGCCAGGATCGTCTCCAGGGCGTAGGTCTCCTCCAGCGACAGGGAGACACTCACCTCCGAGGTGGTGACCACGTCCACCGCCGTCCGGTGCCGGGCGAACACCTCGAACAGGGCGCGGAGGAAGCCGTGCGCCCCTAGCATCCGCGCCGAGGTCACCCGCAGGACGGTGATCCCCGTCTTGTGCGCGATGGCCCGGACCCCGCCCACACTCGGCTCCACCCGCCCGTCGATCAGCGTGCTCCCCGCCTCGGGTGCCCGGGAGTTGCAGATCCGCACCGGGATCCCGCGCTCCACCGCGGGCTGGATGGTCTTGGGGTGCAGCACCTTCGCGCCGAAGTAGGCCAGCTCCGCGGCCTCCTCGTAGGAGAGGTGGTCGATGCGCCGCGCCTGGGGCACCACTCGCGGATCCGCGGTGAGGAACCCCGTCACGTCCGTCCAGATCTGGATCTCCCGCGCCCCCAGCGCCGCCCCCACCAGCGCGGCGGTGTAATCCCCCCCCCCGCGCCCCAGGGTGGTGGTGGCCCCGCTCTCCGCGGCGCCGACGAACCCGCCCAGCACCGGGATCTCCCCCTCCTCCAGCGGAGGGAGGAGGTGGGCGCGCGTGCACCGCTCCGTCGGCTCCGGGAGCGGCGCGGCCCGCCCGTGCTCCTCGTCGGTGCGGATGCAGTCGCGCGCGTCCACCCAGCGCGCCGGGAGGTCGTGCGCGCGGAGGACCGCGGCCAGGAGGAGCGAGGAGAGCCGCTCCCCGTAGGAGACCACCTCGTCGCGCAGCGGGCGGCGTGTCCCGGGGTGAGCGGCGATGACGCGCAGCAGGTCGCCGATCTCCCTCCGGGTGTCCCGGAGGGCGGAGTGCACCGGCACCGCCCCCGCCGGACTCAGCAGGGCATCCGCCACTCCGGCGTGGCGCTCCAGGTGGCCGCTCAGCTCGGCGCGGGCGCGCGCCGGATCCCCCGACGCCGCGAGCTGCACCACGTCCAGCAGCGCGTCCGTCATCCGGCTCATGGCCGAGGCCACCACCACCGGATGCGCGTGCTGCGCGGCGCCCACGATCCGCGCCACGCGCTCGAACGCCGCGGCGTCCTCCACCGAGGTGCCGCCGAACTTGAGGATGGTAGGTCCGGGATCAGATGACATCGGCGTCCGGCTCCGGGCCCTGGGGGTTGAAGAGCGCGGTGCTCAGGTAGCGCGCGCCGGTGTCGGGAGCGATGGTCACCACCCGCCCCCCCGGCCCCACCTCGCGCGCCACCTGAAGCGCCGCCCATACCATCGCCCCGCCGCTCATCCCCACGAACAATCCCTCCTCCCGCGCCAGCCGCCGCGCCAGCGGGAAGGCGTCCTCCTCCCACGCCTTCATCAGCCGGTCGATCACGCCGCAGTCCAGGTTGGACGGGATGAACCCCGGCCCCATTCCCTGGAACTGGTGATGACCGCGCTCCTCCCCGTGCAGCACGGCGGAGCGGCCCGGCTCCACCGCCACCACCTGGACCTCGGGGGCGTGCTCCTTGAGGTAGCGCCCCACCCCGGAGATCGTCCCTCCGGTCCCCGTGCCGTAGACGAAGGCGTCGATCCGCCCCTCCATCCCGCTCCACACCTCCGGCCCGGTGGTCTCGTAGTGGATCCGGGGGTTGGCGGGGTTGGCGAACTGGTTGGGGAAGAACGCCCCGGTGGCGTCGCGGATCCGCTCCGCCTCCTCGATGGCCGCGAGCATCCGGCGCTCCGGGTCGGTGAGGACCAGCTCCGCCCCGTAAGCGCGCAGCGTGGCCTTGCGCTCCTCGCTCATCTGCGCGGGGAGGCAGAGGACCAGTCGGTAGCCGCGCGCGGACGCCACCTGCGCCAGCCCGATCCCGGTGTTCCCGGAGGTAGGCTCCACGATGGTCCCGCCCGAAGGGAGGACACCGCGGCGCTCCGCGTCCACGATCATCGCGAGGGCGGTGCGGTCCTTGATGGAGCCGCCGGGGTTCATCCCTTCCACCTTGACCCACACCTCGGCCATGTCCGGCTCGACGACCCGCTCCAGCCGCACCAGCGGGGTGTTCCCGATGAATGCGTCGATCACCCGCCCGGCCCCGCTCCGGCCGCGGCGGGCTCCATCTCCACCTCCCAGGACAGGCGCGTGTCCGGGGCGATGGTGTGCGCCACCGAGCAGTACTTCTCGAACGACAGCTCCACCGCCCGCTCCACGTGCTGCCTCTCCGAGCCGGTGGCGACGGTGAAGCGGAGCCGTGCCTCGGTGACGCGCCGCGGGGGCTCCGGCGCGCGGGCGAACTCCACCCGCACGCGGAGCGCGGTGGGCGGGGTGCGCCGCTTGCTCAGGATCTCCACCACGTCGATGGCGGAGCAGGACGCGAGCGCCACCAGCACCGAGTCCACCGGGCTGGGCGCAGCCTCCCGGTTCCCGTCCACCAAGTGCGTCGGCCCGCCCTCGGGGCCGCCGCGGTAGCGCATCCCCCCCTCCCAGACCACCTCTACGGGGTACGGCGAAGGAACTCCCTCCGGCATCTCATCCTCCCTGGAAGAAAGCGAATCGCCCCGCCGGGGCGGGGCGATCTCGACCGTCGCGCGGGCGAGATTCGGGTCCGTCTCAGTACGGCTGCCGCGGCCCGGTCCCCGGCGGGTAGGGCGGGTCGCCGGGGTGCTGCGGGTCGCGTGGCTTGGTGCGGCTGGTGGCCGACAGGATCCCGATCCCGAGCAGCACGATCACTCCGATGGCGATCCACACCGCGGGGACGTTGAGCACGTACGCCGCGGCGGCCAGTCCGATCACGACTACGATAAACCCGAGCAGGTACGTCTGGAAGGACGTCATTCTCACCTCCGGTGGAGAGCGGAACCCGGCGCCACAGCGGCGCCCCCGGCGCGGAGATGCACGACGAATGCCGCCCCTCAGAGCGCGTGCACGTGCCGCGCCGCCAGCTCCTCCAGCCAGGGGTGCAGCCGGCCGTTGCTGGCCAGGACGCGCCCCGTCTCCACCGGGCCGAGCTCGTCTCCCGGCCACCCGCCCACCCGTCCCCCCGCCTCCTCCACCAGCAGCGCCCCCGCCGCCACGTCCCATGGCGACAGCCCGATCTCGAAGTACCCCTCCACCCGCCCCGCGGCCACGTACGCCAGGTCGAGCGCGGCGCTCCCCGCCCGCCGCACGTCGTGCGTTCCCGTGATGGCGTCCGCCACCAGCCGCATGTAGGCATCGAGCCGTCCCTTCCCCTCCTTGAAGGGGAAGCCCGTGGCGAGGAGCGCCCCGGCGGGATCGCCCACCGGGCTGACGCGGATGGGGACGTCGTTGAGGAACGCCCCGCCTCCTCGCACGGCGTGGAAGACCTCGCCCAGGAGGGGAGCGTGGATCACGCCCACGGCGACTCCCCGGTCGTCCGCGAAGGCGATGCTGACGCAGGTGAAGGGATACCCGTGGACGAAGTTGGTGGTCCCGTCGATGGGGTCGATGATCCACCGCCGGCCCCCGGAGAGCAGCTCCCCCGCCGACTCCTCGGCCACGATCCCGTCGCCCGGGAAGTGCTCCCGGATCCGGGCGATTACCGCTCGCTCCGAGGCCTCGTCCACGGCGGTCACCAGGTCGCGCAGCCCCTTCTCGCGCACCTGCGCCGCCCCCTCCCGCGCCACGATGATCGCCGCAGCCTCCGCCGCCGCCCGCCGCGCGACCGCGAGCTCCGGCGCGAATGTAAGAAAATCGTCCGTCATCCGTAAGCCGTTTACGGTTCCCGCACTCCTCACTCCTCCGGGACCGCCACCCCTTTCCGCGACCCCAGCACCAGAGCCAGGGTGCTCCCCACGATCAGCAGCGCCCCCAGTACCGACCACCCGTCCGGGTACTCACCGAAGAAGACAGCCCCCCACGCCGCCGCCCACACGATCTGCGTGTACCCCACCGCGGTGGCCCGCCCCGCCCGCTCCAGCTGGAGCCCCCGCGTGAGGTACACCTGCCCGATCTGCGTGGCCACCCCCACCCCCAGCAGCACCAGCCAGTCGAGCGGCGTGGGCCAGACCGCCGGGGAGCCCATGAGCACCAGCGGCACCGTGAACGGCACCGTCACCAGCGGGAGGTAGAAGACGACCACCAGCGGATGCTCCCCCCGGAGTGTCCGGATGGTGGTGTACGCCACGGCGCTGAACACCGCCCCCGTGAGCGCGAGTGCCACGTACCACGGGTTGAGCCGGGCCTCCCCGCCGAAGAGCACGGCCGGGTGCGTCACCAGCACCACCCCCGCCAGGCTGACGAAGACGCAGGCGATCTCCCGGCGCCCCATGCTCTCGCCGAGCAGCACCCCGGCCAGCACGGCCGTGAACACCGGGTTCATGTAATGGATGACCGTGGCCTCGGCGATGGGGAGGTGCACCAGCGAGAAGTAGAAGCAGCTCAGCGCGATGCAGCCGTACAACCCGCGCAGCGCCAGCCGCCCCGGGCTCCGCCCCCACACCGGCACCCCCGCGCGCCGCATCATCGCCCAGCTCAGCACCAGGGTGATCACCGCCCGGGCGAGCACGATCTGCTGGCTCGGGAACCGCTCCCCGGCCACCTTCACCAGCAGGCTCATCACCGAGAACCAGAACGCCCCCACCGCCATGTACCACAGCCCCTTCGTGGAGGCCCGGACCGACGGAGCCCCCTGCGCCTCTCCCGGACCAGCGGCGGCGGCCTCGCCTTCGCCCACGCTTCCCCCCCCGCGCCTCCCGGCCCCCGGGAGTGCGGCGCGGGCGGAGACATCACCGATCCTGCTTCGCATCTGCGTATACGGAAAGGGGGTGCGCCCGCGCCACCCCCGGAGGTTCTAATGCGTCGTCGCGCGCCCAAAGGTAACCGCGTTCCCGGCGCCGGTCCACGTCCGGCCGCCCCTCCCTCCCGCGCCGATGAAGCCGGAAGCCCGGGAGCATGGCGGATCTTGCGCACGGAGCGTACATTGGCATCTTCTTCGCAACGCCGTGACCCACCCGTAGCCGCAGGACGCCGGATCGTACCGCGACGGAACCGCGCGTTACGTCGATCGGTACCACGCCCCATGGGATCCGCTGCTCCCTGTACGGCCCGAACCCGAACCCCCTACGCACACCCCCTATGGCCAGGAATCCCTCATCGGATAACGCCGGCTCGTCCGCGGCCACCCTCTCCCCCCCGGGACCGCGCGGACCCGTCCCGGAGGACACCGGGTTCTTCGGACACCCGCGCGGCCTGGCGACGCTGTTCTTCACGGAGATGTGGGAGCGCTTCTCGTACTACGGGCTGCGCCCCCTGCTGGTGCTGTTCATGGCCGCCGCGCTCAGCGAGGGCGGCTTCGGGTTCAGCCGCGACCAGGCATCGGCGATCGTCGGGATCTACGGCTTCAGCGTCTACCTCGCCTCGCTCCCCGGCGGGTGGGTTGCCGACCGGCTCCTCGGCCTCCAGCGCGCCATCTTCATCGGCGCCTGTCTCATCACGTCAGGGCACCTCTCGATCGGCCTCTCGGGGCTCGCCGGACCGGGCGGCGGGAAGGTGCCGTTCTTCCTGGGACTCGTCCTGATCGTGCTGGGCACCGGCCTCCTCAAGCCGAACATCTCGGCCATCGTCGGCGACCTGTACCCGGAGGGCGGCTCGCGGCGCGATGCCGGCTTCTCGATCTTCTACATGGGGATCAACACCGGCGCCTTCTTCGGTCAGCTCATCACCGGCGCCCTCGGGGAGAAGGTCGGCTGGCACTACGGTTTCGGGGCCGCCGGCGTCGGCATGGCGTTCGGCCTCGTCGTCTTCTGGCTGACGCGGGGCAGGACGCTCCAGGGGATCGGCACATCGCCGTCGCGCCACCCGGACCCCGCCGTGCAGGCCCGCCAGGAGCGGACGGTCAAGCTCGCACTCGGCGTCGGCCTCGCGCTCGTCGCGCTCGTCTTCGTGCTCGCGGCCATGGGGACGATCACCATCAACGCGCAGGCCATCGGCCGGCACCTGGTGAACATTACCCTGGCGCTGGTGACGCTCTTCTTCCTGTTCGTCTTCTTCGCCGGCGGCATCGACCGGGACGAGAGGAAGCGCGTCGCGGTGATCTTCGTCCTCTTCCTCTTCGCGATCGTCTTCTGGGGCGCGTTCGAGCAGGCGCCGACCTCGCTCAACCTCTTCGCCGCCGACTTCACCGACCGAAACATCGGTGGCTGGGAGGTGCCGGCGACCTGGTTCCAGTCGATCAACTCGCTCTTCGTGATCCTGCTCGCGCCCGTGGCCGCCTGGGTCTGGGTTTCGCTCGGCAGGCGCGACCGGGACCTCTCGAGCCCGGGCAAGTTCGCGCTCGGCCTCGCCTTCGCGGCGATCGGCTTCGCGCTCATGATCGTCGCCGCCAACCGCGTGGTCGAGAGCGGCGGCTCGCTCAGGGTCTCGGCCTGGTGGCTGGTGGGGAGCTACTTCTTCCAGACGGTCGGCGAGCTCTGCCTGAGCCCCGTCGGACTCTCGTCGATGACGAAGCTCTCGCCGCGCAAGTACGTGGGGCAGATGATGGGGATCTGGTTCACCGCCTCCGCGCTCGGCAACCTGATCGGCGGCCTCGTCGGAGGCCACGTCGACCCGGAGAAGCTCGAACAGATGCCGATCCTCTTCACGCGGACGACGATCTCGCTGGTCATCGCCGCCGTCGTGCTGGGGCTCCTGATCATCCCCATCCGCCGCATGATGGCGGGCACCTCCCAGCACGGGGGGACGACGCACTGACGCCGCAGCGACCGCCGGGCCGGACGCCGGGGCGCTCCCTTGCCGGGGGGCGCCCCGGCGCTGTTTGACGGAGGAACGGGCGGCGCGTCCCGGTTTACAGGAGAGGGCCGGCGCGCGGCGTGTGATCCGGAAACGGAGAGGCGAGAATGACGGACGAGCAGATCGGCGAGGAGATCCGCACCCGGGGGCTGGAGGTGGAGTACCTCCGGGAGCTGGCGGCGGCGCTGGGGTTCGCGGAGGAGGAGGGGTGGACCGAGGAGGTGTTCGCGGCCATGGAGGTGGCGACCCTGGAGGTGCGGCGCCACGCCGCGCTCCGGACGCTGGAGCTGAGCGGCGGATAGACACCGGACGGCGCGCTTGACACCGCCGCATCGCATGTTTACCCGTTCAGCACCTCCTCCGCCCGGGTCTCCATGTTCCACGTCGACCGGTCCGACCCCACCCCTGTCGAGATGCAGCTGGTCCGGACGATCCGCTCCGCGATCGGCGCCGGGCTCCTGTCCCCCGGGGAGCGGCTCCCCACCGTGCGGCAGCTCGCGGTGGATCTCCGGGTGAACGCCAACGCGGTGGCGAACGCCTACGCGGAGCTGGAGCGGGAGGGGGTGCTCGAGACCCGTCCCGAGGTAGGGGTCGTGGTCCGTTCCACGCGGGAAGCGATCCGGCGGGAGAAGCTGGAGCTGGAGCTGTGCGCCCTAGAGGACGCCTTCCTCCGGGAAGCGGCGGCGCTGGGGTTCTCGCTGGACGACGTCATCATCCACCTCGACAGCCGTCGAAGATAGGAAGGTCCCCATGCCGTCCACCGATCTGGTTCCGGTCAGGACCAACCTCCCCGTCCCCCGGGGTCCGCGTCCCAACATCCTGGCCACCCTGGCCCTGGTGGCGCCCACCGCGCTCGGCGTCGGGGTGGCCGCCGCGCTGAACAGCCCGCTCGCCGCGATCGTGGGGGCGGGGCTGGGCTTGGTGGCCTCCTTCTCCCCCAAGATCGCGCAGCAGTGGGAGCGCGCGGTGGTGCTGCGGATGGGCCGCTACGTGGGACTCAAAGGGCCCGGTCCCTTCTGGCTGATCCCCTTCGTGGACAGGGTCACCGGATGGGTGGACCAGCGCACCGTGACCACCCCGTTCGCCGCGGAGCAGACGCTCACCTCCGACGCGGTGCCGGTGAACGTGGACGCGGTGCTCTTCTGGACGGTGTACGACCCGGAGAAGGCCGCGCTGGAGGTGCAGGACTACGGGCAGGCGGTGAGCTGGGCATCGCAGACGGCGCTGCGCGACATCATCGGGCGCACCTCGCTCACCGAGCTGCTCCGGGGGCGGGAGCGGATCGAGAAGGAGCTGCAGGCCCTGATCGACCAGCGCACCACCCCCTGGGGGGTAACGGTGCACTCGGTGGAGATGCGCGACGTGGTGATCCCCGCCTCGCTGCAGGACGCTATGTCTCGCGAGGCCCAGGCCTCGCGCGAGAAGCAGGCGCGGATCATCCTGGGCGAGGCCGAGGTGGAGATCGCCCGCCTCTTCGGGAAGGCGGCCGAGGAGTACCAGGGCAACCCCACGGCGCTCCAGCTCCGGCAGATGAACATCCTGTACGAGGGGCTGAAGCAGAAGGGCGGGATGATGGTGGTCCCCAGCAGCATCGTGGACTCCCTGGGCCCCGCCGGGGTGCTGAGCGCGGCGGCGATGGCCGGTCAGGCACAGGCGCAGGAGGCGAAGGACCGGCGGACCCCGGAGCCGCTCCAGGTGGTCGTGGAGGAGTGAGGGCGGCGGCCGAGGGAAGCCCGCGTGGTCGCCGGCCAGGCGCGCCGAAGGGCCCGGATCCGCCAGGACCCGGGCCCTTCGTCACGGATGGCGCCGTCTGCCCGTGCTTACCAGATCTTCACCCGCTTGTCGGCGGAGAGGTACATCCGGTCCCCCTCCTTCACCCCGAAGGCGGCGTAGAACTCCGGCATGTTCCGCAGCACCCCGTTGGTCCGGTACTCGCCCGGCGAGTGGGGGTCCGTGAGGAGCTGCTGGCGCAGCGCCTCCTCGCGGAACAGGGCGCGCCAGACCTGCGCCCACCCCAGGAAGAAGCGCTGGTCGCCGGTGAAGCCGCCGATCACCGGCGCCTCCCGGCCGTTCAGCGACCGCCGGTACGCCTTGTACGCCACCGCCAGCCCGCTCAGGTCGCCGATGTTCTCACCCAGGGTGAGCCGGCCGTTGACGTTCAGTCCCTCCACGGGAGAGTACCCGCTGTACTGCTCCACCAGCGCGTTGGCCCGCTGCTGGAAGGCGGCGTTGTCCGCCTCGGTCCACCAGTCACGCAGGTTCCCCTCCCCGTCGGAGCGCCGCCCCTGGTCGTCGAAGCCGTGGCTGATCTCGTGCCCGATCACCGCCCCGATCGCCCCGTAGTTGACGGCGTCGTCCGCCTCCGGGTTGAAGAATGGCGGCTGCAGGATCGCCGCGGGGAAGACGATCTCGTTCATGGTGGAGCTGTAGTACGCGTTCACCGTCTGCGGGGTCATCGCCCACTCGGTGCGGTCGATCGGCTTCCCGAGACGGTCGACCGCGCGCCGGAACGCGAACTCGCTCGCGCGCCGCACGTTCCCCACGAGGTCGCCCGGGCGGATCTCCAGCGCCGAGTAGTCACGCCACTGGTCCGGGTACCCGATCTTGACGGTGAACCGGGAGAGCTTGGCCTTCGCCTGGGCCTTGGTCTCGGGGCTCATCCACTCGAGCTGGTCGATCCCTTCGCGGAAGGCGGCCACCACGTTCGCCACGAGCTGCTCCATGCGCGCCTTCTGCTCGGGCCGGAAATGGCGCTCCACGTACATCCGCCCCACCATGTGCCCCAGGGCGCCCTCCACCACGTCCACGCCACGCTTCCAGCGGGGACGGTTCTGCTGCTGCCCCTGGAGCGCCCGGCCGCGGAAGGCGAACCGCGCCTCCACGAACGGGCTGCTCAGCGACGGGGCGTACGCGTCCACCAGCTTGAAGGTGAGGTACTGCCTGAGCGTCTCCAGGGGAGTCCGGGCCAGGATCTGGTCCATGGCCTGGAAGTAGTCCGGCTGCCGGACCACCACCCCGGGGGTCTGCTCCGCGTCCAGCGCGTCCAGGTACTTGCTCCAGGAGAAACCGGGGGTGAGCTGGCCCAGCTCGGCCTCACTCTTCAGGTTGTAGGTGGCCTCGCGGTCGCGGCTCCTGGCGCGGTCCCAGTGCTTCTCGGCGAGCGCGGTCTCCAGGGCCAGGATGTTCCGCGCGCCCGCCGCGGGGTCACGCTCCCCCGCCAGGCGGAGGAGGGTCTCGATGTAGCCGAGGTACGCCGTCCGCGTCTCGGCGAGGCGGGGCTCCTGCCGGAGATAGTAGTCGCGGTCCGGGAGCCCCAGTCCGCTCTGGCTCGCCGTGGCGATGTAGCGGGTGGCCTGCTTCTGGTCCTGCTGCACGGAGAAGCCGATCGGCGTCTGCACCCCGATCTTCTGCAGGTCGGCGAACAGCTCCGGGAGCTCCTGCCGGTTGCTCAGGGTCCGGATCTGCCGAAGGTTGCGCTCCAGGGGCTGGATCCCCAGCGACTCGATCCGCGCGCTGTCCATGAAGCTGAGGAACAGGTCGCCCACCTTCTGCTGGTTCGAGCCGGGGGTCCGGTTCGGGCTGGCCGCGGCCTCCTCGATGATGGCGCGCAGCGCGGTCTCGCTCCGCTCGGCCAGCTCGGTGAATGCGGCGTAGGAGGCCCGGTCTGCGGGGATCTGCGTGCGACGGAGCCAGGCGCCGTTGGCGAAGCGGTAGAAGTCGTCCTGCGGGCGGACGCTCCGGTCGATGGCGGAGGTGTCCACGCCCAGGGCCTGCGCCTGCGAGGGCTGGGCTGCATGGCCGGCGTGGCCCTGCTGGGCGTCCAGCCCACCCGCCAACCCGCCCACGAGAAGCGAGGCGCCGAGCGCGCCGACCCACGGCCGGAGCAAACGCTTGTTCGGGTTCATACGATCCGCTGTTGTGGATGAGTGTGCACAGGAACCACGGGAACAGATTTCTTTTTACCAGTACCGGCCGAAACGGTTCCGACAATCCGGCGGGCGCTCCACACGCGAAAGGCACCCCTCGCGAGGGGTGCCTTCCGCGGCGTCTCCACCTCCGGTCACGGAGGCGTCGGGAAGCCCGTCTGCGGCTCCTGCTGCGGCTCCTGGCGGCGGGGCCGTACGCGCGGAGCCTGCCCGAAGCTGTACTGGAAGGTCACGTGCACCGCGCGGGAGGTGAACGTCCTCTCGGTGAGCTGGATGATGTGGTCGTCCCCCGCCCGGACCCGGAACCGCTGCGTGTTGAGCGGGTCGGAAACGCGCACGGTCAGGCTCGCCTTCTCTCCGTAGATCTTCTGGCGCAGCGAGAGGTTGGCGAAGGCGAAGGCGTCGAAGCGGCCGCGCTCGATGTTCATCGGCGCGCGGTAGAAGTACATCGCCGTCAGCGAGGTCTGCGGGCTCAGGTTGAAGGTGCCGTTCACCCGCGCCGACCACGTCACCGCGTTCGACGAGAGGCTGGATTCGCCGCCGCTCCCCTCGGTGACCATCTTGAAGACGTTGAACGCGGCGAACCCGTTGAGCTTCTGCCCCAGCCGCAGCGACCCGTTCAGGTCGGCGCCCCAGGAGTCGCCAGTGTCCAGGTTCTCGAAGCTCACCGAGGTGACCTCGCGGCCCGCCACCGTGTCCGCCGTGTTGACGATGAAGCGGATGACGTCCGTCGTGCGGCGGTAGAAGGGCGAGAGCTGCACCGAGCCCATCCGCCCCGAGCGCTGCAGCCCCAGCTCGATGGCGTCGGTGTACTCCGGGTTCAGCTCCGGATTCCCCAGGAAGACGTTCTGCAGGTCGAAGAAGACCGGGAACGGGTTCAGCTCCTGGGTGCCCGGCCGGCGGATGCGGCGCGAGTAGCTCAGCTTCGCCTGCGTCTGGTCGTTCAGCTTGTAGCTGATCAGGCCGCTGGGAAAGAAGCTGACGTAGTCGTGCGGGAAGCTCTCCCCCGAGTTCGCCAGCGAGAACTCGCGGCTGGCATACTCCGCCCTCAGACCCGCCTGCAGCTCCACCCGGTCCGTGCCGTGGCTCAGCACTCCGTAGACCGCGTTCACCTGCTCGTCGAACTCCAGCACGTTGCTCAGGTCGCTGCGGACCCAGCTCCCGGTCCCGAGAGGGTCCCTGAGCACGCTGAAGTCCCGGTCCAGCCGGCGGCCGGTCCCCTTGTACCCCGTCTCCAGCTTGGTGCGTTCCGCCAGGGCGCGCGTGTAGTCCGCCTGGGCGGTGAGCTGGTAGGTGAGCGCGTCCGTCTCGTTGACTTCCGCATCGGTCAGCCCTCCCCCGGCGCCGGGCGGTTGCCGCCAGAGGTCGGTGCGGTCCTCGTCCTCCATCCGGTTGAGGCGCACCTCGGCCGAGAGCTCGTGCCGCTGTGGCTCCAGTGTCCGTCTGAAGGCCAGGGAGTAGTCCACCATCCGGTTGTCCGTCTCCGAATCACGGACCCGCTCGTACGTGTCCAGCAGGACCCGGGTGGCGTCCAGCTCGTTGTACGCGCTGAGCGACTCCTCCGTGGCCCCGCGGACGTTCACCAGCAGGGCGCTGGAGAGCACGTCGCGCCGGTTCAGCCGGTAGTCGAGGGTGGTGTTGAGATTGTGGCCGCTGTTGCCGTTCGATCCCCGGATGTCCTGCTCCGTGAAGGAGAGCGGCGCCTGCCGGACGCCCAGGCGGGTGCGGTCGTTGATCCCGGCGACGTTCCGCTCGTCGCTGTTGAAGCCGTAGCTGAGGAAGAGCGTGGCAGGGCCGCGCTGGTAGCCCAGGTTCCCCGACGCCGTGTAGCGGTCGGCGGTGGAGGCGGCCAGGGTGAGGCCCCCGCTCATCCCCAGGTCGACGTTCTGCTTCAGGACGATGTTGAGGATCCCCGCCATCCCCTCCGGATCGTGCTTGGCCGAGGGATTGGGGATCACCTCCACCCGCTCCAGCGTGTTGGCGGGGAGCTGCTTGAGATAGCTCGCGAGCTGCGCGCCACGGATGGGCGCCGGGCGGCCGTTGATCTGCACCACCACGTTCTCGTTCCCACGAAGGCTCACCCGGCCGTCCGCGTCCACCTGCACGGACGGAACCGCCTCCAGCACCTCGCTGGCGGTGCTGGCCGCCGGGGCCACGTCCCTCGTCCGGTAGGCGTTCCGGTCCGGCGCGATGGCGACCGCGGTGCGCTCCGCCGTCACCTCGATCCCATCCAGGGCGACCGCGCTCTGAGCGAGCCGGACGACCCCGGCGTTCGCGCGGGGGGAGGCGGGATCGAGGGCAATCGCGCCGGTGGTCTGGGGAGCGTACCCGATGGCGCTCACCCGCAGGTAGTAGGCGCCGGGGCGCAGCCCTTCGATGCGGAAGGACCCGTCGGGGCGAACGACCGCGCCGGTGACCAGCGACGAATCCGCCCGGCTCCTCACGGTGACCGAGGCGGAGGGGACCGGGGCGTTGCTCCCTGCGTCGACTACGGTGCCGCGAATCTCGCCGTTACCGGCCGCGGGAGGTTGCGGCGCGCCAGTGGCGCGACCGGGCGTCTGCTGGGCGCGGGCGGCCTCGCCGCCGACCGCGAGAAGGAGGCCCAGGAGGGTGATGGCGATGCGCTTCATGGTCCGAAAGCCCCAGGTGGAGGGAGTCTGCGTCGGCGGGGGATGCGGACCGGTGGGGCGGCCCGCTGCCGGCTCCGGCTACTACGCGGAGGGGTTCGAAGGGGTTTCCGAACGGGCCGGACTTACCGCACAATTCCAGCCACACTTTACGAGACGACTACACATGGCGGGGCCGGATCAGTCGCGGCGGATCTCCTCCAGCAGCGTGCCGAAGTCGCGGAAGGCCCGGAGGTAGTCGGCGCCCGCCCGCCAGGCCACGTCGTTGTGCCCCGCCTCCACCCAGAGCGAGCGCTTGGGCTCCGGTGCGGCAGCGAAGAGCCTCCTCCCGTGGGAGACCGGGATTACCTCGTCGTGGACGCCGTGAATGACGAGCACCGGGGCGCGCACCTTCCGGATGTTGCGGAGGTTCGGGAACTTGTCGAAGGGGAGGAGCGGGATGCGGGTCACCACCCGGTAGGCGCTCACGAAGCCGCTCTCCACCACCAGCCCCGCCACCGGCTCCCGGGCGGCCAGCTCGACCGCGGGGCCGGAGCCCACCGAACGCCCGTACACCACGATCCGGTCGGGCGGGATTCCCAGCTCCCTCGTGGCATGCCGGTACACGGCGGCCTCGTCCCGGTAGGCGGCCTCGGCGCCGGGGGGTCCTCCCGTGCTCGCCCCGTACCCCCGGTAGTCGAAGGCCAGCACGGCGAACCCCGCCCGGCGCAGCTCCTCCAGGGCGGGGGCGACGTGCCCCAGGTCCTCGGCGTTGCCGTGGCTGTAGAGGAGGGTGAAGGTGGCCTCGGGGTTGGGGAGGTGGAGCGTCGCGAGCCGCGCCCCGTCCTCCGTCTCCACCAGGCGCACCGGGAGCCGGCGCGCGTCGTAGGAGGCGGCCGGGGGGAGGAAGATCATCCGGTCGGAGACCAGGTACGCCAGGACGGCGAGGCCCACGTAGACCGAGACGACCGAGACGATGAGGAGCTTCAGCACGGGAAGTCCTTTCCGGCGGGACACGAGCGGGGGCGGACCGCCGTGGCCCGCCCCCGCGTCGCCTCGGTCCGGCGCTGCTCAGCGGTTCGGATCCGAATCCAGGTTGCGCTGCACCCTGCCGAGCGTGTCCTGGGCCTTGCCCTTGAGCTGGTCCCACTTCCCCTCGCCCTGCAGGCTGGTGTCGCCGGTCAGCCCCCCGGCGGCGTCCTTTACCCTCCCCTTCAGGTCGTTCCCCTTACCTTCCAGCGAGTTCTCCGTGCCCTCGCGCGTGAGGTCCCGATCGGCCATGATTGCCTCCCCTGCCGGATGTGATGCCGCGTCGACACGCGGCTGCAACCCCGGACGGCAATATGCGTACCGTATTGATTCACAGCGACTTATGAGGTCACCCGCGGAGCACCGGCGAGGCCGGTCCTCCCCGCTCAGTGCCGCAGGTCCACCACCAGCCGGGCGGGGTCGGTCAGCTCCAGCACCCGGTAGCGGTTCGGACGGGCCACTCCCAGCACCCAGGTCACGTCCGCCTCGAAGTCGCAGGTCAGCTCCAGCTCCCGGAGCACGGGAAAGCCCAGCTTCCGCTCCCGCTCCCGGATGGTCACCCGCCCCGCCTCGTCGTGCGCCTGCGCGGGGGTAAGCCGCACCTGAAGCCATCCGTCCCCCGCCACCTCGGCCACGTGGCCCGACCCGCACCGGCGTACCGGGCGGTCCACGTACTCCACGTGGTACCCCGGGAGCGCCTCCGCGAACTCGAACACCACGCGGTCCCACTCCGGGTTGCGGGCGGTACGCACCGCCCGGAGCGTCACCACCCCCCCGCCCCACCGGCGCACGGTGATCCCCGCCGTCCACCCCCCGGAGCGCGCGGATTGCTGCCGTGCGGGGGGGGTGGAGTCCAGCGCGGGAGTGATCCGGGCACCCGGGGGGGCCACCCAGGGCGTGCCGTCCATCGGGCGGGCGGGGGGGCGGAGGCGCTGCGTGTCCTGCGCGGGAGCGGGAGCGGCCCGCGTCTCCGACTGCCGCGCCGGGGCGGAGGCCGTCTCGGTCTTCGGCTCGGGCTGCGGGCGCGCGCACCCGAGCGCCGCCGCGCACAGCACCAACCCCGCCACTCCCAGCCCGCGAAGCTCCGTCATGGTCGCCGCCCTCCCGTCGCCGGTTGCGCCGGGGCGAGGATCCGCTCTCCCCCGGTGTACACGTTGAAGCGCCCTTCCCGCAGGAACCCCACCAGCGTCATCCCCGTCTCCTCCGCCAGCTCCACCGCCAGGCTGGACGGGGCTGACACGCCCGCCAGGAGCGCCGCCCCCGCTCGCGCCGCCTTCTGCACCAGCTCGAAGCTCAGCCTCCCGCTGACCAGTACCACCCGGTCCCGGAGCGGAAGTTCCCCCGCCAGGAGGCTGGCCCCCACCAGCTTGTCCAGGGCGTTGTGCCGCCCCACGTCCTCCCGCACCCGGAGCAGCTCCCCCCCGGCGGTGAACAGCGCCGCCGCGTGCAGCCCCCCGGTGCGCTCGAACACCGCCTGCGCCTCCCGCAGCTTCTCCGGGAGGGCGAGCAGAGTCTCCGCGGGTACCTCGACGTCCCCGGCGACGGCGGGGCACCCCCCGCCCCGCACCGCCTCGATGGAGGCCTTGCCGCAGACGCCGCAGCTCGAGGTGGCGTAGAAGTTCCGGCGGAGCGACTCCGGGTCGAAGCGTGCGCCCGGGGCCAGGACGACGCTGACCACGTTGTACTGCTGCGCCCCGTCCACCTCGGGATCCACGCAGTACCGGATGGCGGCGATCTCCCGGGCATCGCCCACCACCCCCTCCGTGAACAGGAACCCCGCGGCCAGCTCGAAGTCCGACCCCGGGGTGCGCATGGTCACCGAGACGCGGTGCGGGGGCTCGTCCCCGCGCGCCAGGCGGATCTCCAGCGGCTCCTCCGTGGCGAGGGAGTCCCGGCGGCGGCGCCGCTCCACCCCTCCTCCCCGGAGCGCCACCTCCTCCACGGCGCGGCGGGAGGTGCTCCCCCGGCGCATCTCAGGCACCGGCGCCCGCGGGGACCACCGACACCGGGACCATCTTGGAGGAGGGGGTGTTGCTCCCCCGCGCCGTCCTCCCCACGGGGACCAGGACGTTGGCCTCGGGGAAGTACGCCGCCGCGCTCCCCCGGGGGACGTCGTACGCCACCGCCTGGAAGCCGCGCGCGACGCGCTCCCGCCCGTCCCCGCCGTGGGCATGGATGTCCACCCGGTCCCCCGGCCGGATTCCCCGCTCCGCCAGGTCGTCCGGGTGCAGGAAGACCACCCGGCGCTCCCCCCGGATCCCGCGGTAGCGGTCGTCCAGCCCGTACACGGTGGTATTGTACTGGTCGTGCGAGCGGATGGTGAAGAGGCGGAGCTGCCCCGCCGGAAGCCGGATCTCCGGGAGGGGGACCACCACCAGCTCGGCCTTCCCGGTAGCGGTGTTCCACTCCCGGTGCGCGGCGGCGTGGCGCAGGACGAAGCCCCCGGGCTCGCGTACCCGCCGGTTGTACCCGGAGAAGGCGGGAAGCACCCGCTCGATGGCGTCGCGGATCCGGTCGTAGTCGGCCACCAGCGCGTCCCAGTCCACCCCGGAGTCCGGTCCGAGCGTCGCCTTCGCCAATCCCGCGACGATGGACGGCTCGCTCCGCAGGTGCTCCGACGCGGGGCGGTTCCTCCCGCGCGAGGCATGCACCACGCTCATGGAGTCCTCCACCGTCACGAACTGCGGCCCGGACGCCTGCACGTCCTCCTCCGTCCGCCCCAGGCAGGGCCAGATCATCGCCTCCCGCCCCGCCACCAGGTGCGTGCGGTTCAGCTTGGTGGCCACGTGCACGCACAGCTCCACCCGGCCCAGCGCCTCTGCCGTGTACTCCGTGTCGGGCGAGGCGGAGTGGAAGTTCCCCCCCATGGACATGAAGAAGCGGATCCGGCCGTCGTGCATGGCCCGGATCGCCTCCACCACGTCCACTCCGCGCCCACGGGGCGCTGTGAAGCCGAACACCCGCTCCAGCGAGTCCAGGAACTCCGCGGGGGGGTCGAAGTTGATCCCCACGGTACGGTCCCCCTGCACGTTGCTGTGCCCCCGCACCGGGCAGGGCCCGGCGCCGGGGCGGCCGATGTTCCCCCGCAGGAGGAGGAGGTTGGAGCAGGCGACGATGTTGTCCACCGCGTTCTCGTGCTGGGTGAGCCCCATCGCCCAGCAGACGATGGTGGCGCGCGAGCGGATGTAGACCTCCCCGGCGCGGCGGATCTCCGCCTCCGCGAGCCCGCACTGCTCCACGACGTCGGCCCAGCGGGTGGCGCGCAGGTCGGCGAGCAGCGCGTCCAGGCCCACGGTGTGGGCGCGGAGGAAGCCGTGGTCCAGGACGCGCCCGGGGTTGCGGTCCTCCATCTCCACCATGTGCTTCATGATCCCCTTGAGCACCGCCACGTCCGACCCCGGGAGGGGCCGGAGGTAGAGGGTGGAGATCGGCGTCGCCCTCCCCATCAGGGTGGCGCCCACCTCCTGCGGGTGGATGAAGCTCTCCAGCCCGCGCTCGCGCAGGGGGTTGATGCTGACGATCTCGGCCCCGCGCCGCCGCGCCGCCTGGAGCGCGGTGAGCATCCGCGGGTGGTTGGTCCCGGGGTTCTGCCCGATGACGAAGATGGCGTCCGCCTTCTCGAAGTCGTCGAGCTGCACCGCCCCCTTCCCCACCCCCACGGTCCGCTTCAGCGCCACCCCGCTCGACTCGTGGCAGAGGTTGGAGCAGTCGGGGAAGTTGTTGGTCCCGTACATCCGCCCGAAGAGCTGGTACAGGAAGGCGGCCTCGTTGCTGGTGCGCCCGGAGGTGTAGAAGGCGGCCTGGTCGGGGGTGTCGAGGGAGCGGAGGAACTCCCCGGCGCGGGCGAACGCCTCCTCCCACCCGATGGGCTCGAAGCGGTCGCTCCCCGCGCGGCGGATCACCGGGTGGGTGAGGCGCCCCTGCCCTTCCAGCCAGTGATCGGACTGGTGGAGCAGCTCGGCGACGCCCTGGCGGGCGAAGAACTCGGGCCCCACGCGCTTGGTGGTGGCCTCCCAGGCGATGGCCTTCGCGCCGTTCTCGCAGAACTCCGCGAAGGAGCGCTCCCTCGGCTCCGGCCAGGCACACCCGGGGCAGTCCACGCCGTCCGTCTGGTTCAGGAGCCGCAGCGCCCGGGTCCCGGTCACCAGCGCCTTCTCGCGCGCCAGGTGGCGCAGGGTGCTGGCCACGGCAGCGAGCCCGCCGGCGGCCTTGTCATCCGCCAGCGGGAAGGGCTCGGTAGGCCCGGGGGAGGGACGCTCGGACATGGATCACCTCGGGAGGATGCGTAACGTCTTGCTCCGAAAGGTGCTTCCGGCCGTGTAGCGGCGCAAGGGAGGGGCCCGCGCGCCGGAAAGCGGTGGCCCCCCCC
>DATAAL010000833.1:0-4559 GCA_036260145.1 Longimicrobiaceae bacterium
GCTCGACATCGGCGGCATGGTCTGGGAAGGCGCCGAGGAGTACGATTCCCTGGACGACGCGTTGCGGGCGCTCGACGACGGGATCGCTGCGGTGCAATAGGGGATGGGCTGCTGAGAAATCCAGGACGAGGGACGTATGGCCGAGCGTATCGAACGGAAGGAGTTCGTCCGCAGGCTCGCCGAGCGGATGCAGGCCGACGAGGCCACCGCCGCTGCCTGGCTGGACGGGATGGTCGAGGAGATGTACCAGACCTTCCGGTCGGGTGCGGGGCTCACGCTCCCCGGGCTCGGCGGCTTCTACCTGGACCGGAGGCGCGACGGCTGGGCCTTCAGGTTCAACCCGGCCCAGCGACTGCGCGCGCTCTTCGGCTGGTCGTCGTCGTACCGGGGTCCGCTGTAGCGGCGGGGAGGGAGCATGCGCCCGGAGCAGATCAAGGCCGGACGGCTCAAGGCCATCTCCATTCTTTATCCCGGCGACTTCCACGACCTTGCGTTGTGGCTGCTCCGGGTGGACGAGGCACGGTCCACCCCTGCCGCGGTGCCGCGCCACACGCTCCGTGGCGTGGCAGTTTGTTACGAGTACCTCACCGGCGTCCCTCTGGTGGAGATTGTAGCGCACCTGGACGCGCTCCACCTCTCCCACGCCGCCACCATCCGGCACGACCTCTAGACAGTGAAACCATCCTCGCGGAGTGCTCCACGAAGGCGGCCTGCCCGAGGCAGCAGGCGCCGCGCATCGCCCGCGAACCTTTGATACGGGCTTGCGATATCAAAACCTCCGGGCGTATCCTTTGATAACGTGGTCCGTCGATCGAGAGTTGGGTAGGGCGTCCTCCTGCGGTCTTTACCGCCTGCTACACAGGCGCGCCCAGCCCGCTGAGCATTCCGCCTGGAGCGTGCGATGGGTAGAGCGGGAGCCTTCGTGCAGCAGCAGGCGGGACCGGACGGATTTTCCGCCTTCGTTCCGGCACCCCTGCCTCCGGAGCCACCTCTGGAGTTCTCCCCGGAGCTGCAGCGGATCCACGAGGAGGCGGTGCACGCGGTGGGGCAGCTGGAGGGGGTCTGGCGGACGATGGACCCGGACCACCTGCTCTACATGTACGTGCGGAAGGAGGCCGTGCTCTCCAGCCAGATCGAGGGTACGCAGTCGACCCTCTCCGACCTGCTGGAGTACGAGAACGAGGCCGCTCCGGGCACCCCCCTGGACGACGTGCAGGAGGTCTCCCGCTACGTGGCCGCGCTCTACCACGGGCTCGGGCGGATCCAGCGAGGCGAGCTGCCTCTGAGCCTGCGGCTCATCCGGGAGATCCACGGCGTCCTGATGCAGGAGGGCAGGGGGAGCGTCCGGGACCCGGGGGAGTTCCGCCGCACCCAGAACTGGATCGGGGGCACCCGACCCGGGAACGCGCGCTTCGTGCCGCCGCCGCCCCACGAGATGATGGCGGCGCTCGACAACCTGGAGAAGTTCCTCCACGACCGGTACGGTCGGACCGCCCCGATCATAAAGGCCGGCCTGGCGCACGCCCAGTTCGAGACCATCCACCCCTTCCTGGACGGCAACGGGCGGATCGGACGGCTCCTGATCACCCTCGTCTTCGGAGCCGAGCGGCTGCTCACCCGGCCGTTCTTCTACTTCAGCCTCTACCTGAAGGAGAACCGGGCGGACTACTACGATGCGCTCCAGCGGGTCCGCACGCACGGAGATTGGGAAGGGTGGATCCACTTCTACCTGGTCGGCGTGGAGGCGGTCGCCAGGCAGGCCGCCGACACCACCCTGGCGCTCCGGACGCTGTTCGAGGACGACCAGCAGCGGGTGATGGGGCTGGGGCGCGCGGCGGGCTCGGCGCTCCGCGTGTACGAGCTGCTGCGAGATCGGATCGTCGTGTCCGCTCCCCGGGTGGCGGAGGATCTCGGCCTGACCTGGCCGACCGTGAACGGCGCGCTCCAGCGCCTGGAGCGACTCGGGATCGCGCGTGAGGCGACCGGGCGCTCCCGGGGCCGGCTGTACGTGTACGGGCGCCAGCTGGAGCTGCTGAATGGCGGCATCCGGTCCACGAGGTCGGAGCCGCGGCCGGGATGAAATCGACGGATTCCGGGGTGCTGGGAGGGCTGTTCGCGCCCGATCCGTTACAAAGGCGTCACACGGCTGGTCGGGGATTGGTGCGCAAGTATATGCGAGATGGCAGTTTGGCCTGCTGGCATCTGCCGGCCTGGCCACGCGATCCTGGAGCAACTCGTGCCGGTGGTGAGATAGGTTTTCCCTGTGGGGGAGGGCGGAAGCAAGCCACGTGGAACCCGGTGTTCCTCGCTCGTTCTCGTCTCCGTTCAGCCTCGCCCGGCTGGTCCGAGCACCTGTCTTACACACAGGGGGACCGGGGTTCGAATCCCTCAGTGCTCATGCATCGGGCCCGATAGCTTTTCGCGCCCGACTTTTGTTTTGTCTGCATGCCCATGGCCGTCACCCCATAGAGGGCACCTCGATGCTCACCAGCCGACCGCCACGGCAGCCTCACCGCCTGGCCGAGCCCTACCCCTGCGGTCGGGACCAACGCAGGCGGCCGCGTCGGCCTGTGTGCAGTGGGTCGCGGTAGACCCTTCGTCCGTCACTGATCCAGCTCCGCCGCATTCAGGCTGCCGCGCCGCGTCACGATCAGCAGCGCACGGGCGACCTCCTGCGGATCCGTACGCAGCCGGTACAACGGCGTTCTACCGGCCCTCTGCCTTGCCCGCAACTTCACCACCCAACCAAGTCTCTACCCGTGCCCATTTTTTGTGCAGGCTCCGGGGCGGGTTTCACTGTTGCTGTGAAAAACTCAGGATGCGCGTTCCGTGGGCTGATCGCATAAGTTGTTGTGATATAATGCTCTAGCTCAACTTATCGTGGGTGGTTTGGCCTGTGCATTGGAGGGCCGGTATATCCGTCCTGCGTATACCACCAACAATCCGGAGCATTGCGATGAAATCCAGTTCCACCGCTCTCCGCGTCCTCACCATCGGGGCGGTCGTCGCGACCGCCGCGTGCGAGGACGCTCGTGATCCCATCTCCCCGGCCGTCGAGGCGTCGCACAGCGTGGTCTCCGCGAACGACGAGTACTTCGGATTCCAGTGGGGTCTCCGCCAGATCGGCGCGCAGGCGGCGTGGTCGGTCTCCACGGGCAAGAAGCAGGTGATCGCGATCGTGGACACGGGCATGGACCTCACCCATCCCGACCTGCAGGCCAAGCTGGTGCCGGGCGCCACCTTCACGGGTTGCGCGGACACCGGGCCCTGCGGCAACGGCGACTGGAAGAGCGGCACTCCGGAAGCCCAGGCGGAGGGCTTCCATCCCCACGGCACCCACGTCGCCGGCATCGCGGCCGCGATCACCGGGAACGGGCGGGGGATCGCCGGTGTGGCGCCCGCGGCCAAGATCATGCCGGTCAAGGTGCTGACCAACGCGGGCGGCTCCTTCCCCGAGATCGCGGCGGGAATCCGCTGGGCGGTCGACAACGGGGCCGACGTCATCAACCTGAGTCTGGGGGCGCTTCCGGGCGTCCAGCTGCTGCCGCTGGTCGGCGAGGTCGCCGACGCCAAGCAGGCGATCAACTACGCCGTCTCGAAGGGGGTCGTGGTGGTCGCGGCGGCGGGCAACGACTTCGCTTCCATCTGCGGCGAGCCGTCCTTCAGCCCGAACGCGCTGTGCGTGGTCGCGACCGACAGCCTGGAGCAGCGCGCCGCCTACTCCAACTTCGCCCTGCACCAGGACCTCAACGTGGTCGCCGCTCCCGGCGGCGCCGCGGTGCTGAGCTGCGAGGAGGACATCATCTCCACCGTCCCCGTGGAGGCCGAGGGTGTCTGCACCGGCATCATGGGCACGCCGGGGGGCTACGACGTCATGGCGGGCACCTCGATGGCGACCCCGCACGTGGCCGGCGTCGCCGCGCTGCTGACGGCCCAGGGCAGGGACGTCTTCCAGGTCTACGACGTGCTGAAGCGCACGGCCCGCACGCCGGTGACGGGGCTGCGGGGCTTCTTCACCCCGACGCACGGCTACGGGATCGTGGACGCGGCCGCAGCCGTCGCGGCGCCGCGGTAGGGCAGCCTCCGGGCTTCCGCGGCGACGGCCGGGGCTCGCGCAGGAGCGCGGGCCCCGGCCGTCGTTCGTCATCCGACGACGGAGGAGGACGATGGGCGGGGTCGTGGCCGCTGGTCTATCGGGCGAGCCGTAACTCGATCCAGCTCCCTCGTGGCCGCGGCGACCGGGCGTTCCAGGCCGGCGATCTACCAGGCGATCGAGCAGTTGCAGGCAGCCGGAGTGCTCCTGCACCTGTCCGAGTCGCGGCAGAACCAGGTATGGCCGTAGGGCTGCTCGACCTGCTGGCCGGCCTGGCGAGGCTGCGAATCCCCCACTGCCCGCTTTCGCGTCGTTGCCCCGAAGCACCTGGTCGTTCGCGGGGCGTCGTTCGTGCCTTCGCGTTCTGGCCCGTGGGATCGTGGGCGGGTACTATTCACGGGAAGAGCCTGTTGGGATAGCGCCGTACCAGGTACAGGGACGCCAGTATGATGGCCGGACGCAACGA
>DATAAL010000834.1:0-5324 GCA_036260145.1 Longimicrobiaceae bacterium
CATAATGGACGCGCCGGGCTCGCGCAAGGTGCCACCCGGCGCGTCCCCCGCGCTACAGCCGGAAGCGGAGCCCCACCCCCAGCCGCACGTGCGACAGGTCGGTCTCCCCCAGGTCGTCGTCCCCTGGGATCTGCGTGTAGCTGATCCCGGGGGTCACGGAGATCACGTTCCCCAGCGGGAGGTCGAGCCCGCCACCCACCTCGAAGCCGAGCCGGCTCTCGCCCTCGACCAGATCAGTCTCCAGCTTGTGGTACACCACGCCACCCTTGAGGAACGGGGTGAAGCGCCCCCCCGCCCCGAAGGAAGCCCGGACACCGGCGTCGAGCCCCGTCTCGTCCAGCGTGTCCTCCCGGTCGTCCAGGTCGAAGCCGGTGTAGCTGTACCCCGCGTAGACCCCGAGCGCCGGGGTCAGCGCCAGCTCTCCCGTGACCCCGAAGCCGTAGCCGGTCCCGATCCCGCCCGCCACGTCCGCGAAGCTCCCGGTGGGGACGGCGGCGCTGGCCCGCGCCTCCACCGAGAGCGGGGAGCGCCCCTGGGCCCGGGCGTCGTAGGCGAAGGCAACGGCGGCGAGCGCTGCGAACGCAGTCGTAACGATGGTCTTTCTCATGTCCTCCCTCCGAAAGAGTGCAACCCTCTCACCTCACTGCGAGCGGCTCGGAGGCCGATCCTCCGATCCCGCCTGTCCTACCCCAGGCAGGGGATGTGCCAGAGGCAAACAGAGAGGTCACAAGAGCTTACACACCGCGCACAGGTCCTGGCGTCGTCCTCTCCGCCGGACGCCCCCGGCCCTCGCTGGGGGACAGTGCGGCCCGCACGCACGTACAAAGGCGGGTCGGAGGAGCCTCCCGGCCCACTGCGTCGCACCCGCGTACGTGGCTACAGGTCGCTCGCCTCACCGCCACGAAGGACCTCCCGACCCGCCCGGCGCGGGAGGCGCGACGGACGCCGTCCGGGGCGGATTTGCCTGTTGTTCCGGGGGGGGCGGGCGTATTATGCTGGCATGAACATCACCCACCTCGACGGCCCGCGGCTCCGCGGCGCCCTGATCGCCGCCTCGGACTTCGTGCAGCGCTACCGCGCGGAGCTGAACCGGATCAACGTCTTCCCCGTCCCCGACGGGGACACCGGGACCAACCTCGCTCTCACCGCGGCCTCCATCGCCGACGGGCTCCGCGGGAACCGCGACGATTCGGTCGGCGGGGTGGCCCGGGCAGCGGCGGAGGCGGGGATCCTGGGCGCCCGCGGCAACTGCGGAATGATCCTCTCCCACTTCCTCCTGGGGGTCAGCAACGCCGTCGGGGAGCGGGAGCGCCTCGGCGTGCGGGAGTTCGTGGAGGTGCTCCGCAGCGCGGTGGAGCACGTCTACCAGGCACTGGAGCGTCCCGTGGAAGGGACGATGATCACCATCATGCGCGCCATCGCCGAGGAGGCGGAGCGGCTGGAGGCCCCGGACTTCGTGGTCCTGTTCGAGCGGCTCCTGGTGCGGGCGCGGGAGGTGCTGGCGCGCACCCCGGAGCTCCTCCCCGTGCTGGAGGCGGCAGGGGTGGTGGACGCGGGGGCCAAGGGGTTCGTGCACCTCCTGGAGGGGATCTCCGCCTTCCTCTCCGGGGAGCTGCTGGTGGCCCTGGAGGAGGTCCCGTCCTACGAGGCGGAGCCCTTCGCCGCGGCGCAGGTGGAGTACCAGGAGGAGCGCTTCCGCTTCTGCACCGAGGCGCTGGTGCGGGGGGCGGAGATCCCGGAGGCGGAGTCGGTCCGCGCGGTGCTCCGGGAGCGGGGGGACTCGCTGGTGGTGATCCGCACCGGGGAGCTCCTCAAGATCCACATCCACACCGACGAGCCGGAGGAGGTCTTCGCCTACCTGCGCACGCTCGGGACGCTGGCCACGCACAAGGCCGAGGACATGCAGGCGCAGCACGCCGCGCTGGACCGCGCCGCCGCGTCGGGGCACGTGAGCCTGGCCCGCCGCCCGATCTCGGTGGTGGCGGACACCGCCTGCGACCTCCCGGAGGAGGTGGTGCGGGCACACGGGATCCACCTGGTGCCGCTGAACCTGATCTTCGAGGACCGCACGCTGCGCGACCGCCTGGACATCACGGCGGAGCAGTTCGTGGAGCAGCTCAAGCAGGGCGCGCACCCCAGCACCTCGCAGCCCGCCCCGGCGGCGTTCCTGGAGGGGTTCCGCCGGGCGGCCGAGGAGGGGGAGGCGGTGGTCGCGGTCCTCCTCTCCTCGGCGCTCTCCGGGACCTACGCCTCGGCGCAGGCGGCCGCCCGGCAGCGCCCCGACGGCGAGGCCCTGGTGCACCTGGTGGACTCGCGGGGGGGATCGCTCCTGCAGGGGCTGATGGCGCTCAAGGCCGCGGAGCTGGGGGAGATGGCGTGGGAGCCGGAGCGGATCGTGGCGGAGCTGAACCGGATCCGGGAGCGGAGCGGGGCGCTGGTGACGCTGGACACCTTCGAGCGGGCGCTGGCCTCGGGCCGGGTGGGGCGGGGACGGGCGTGGCTGGGGAGCCTGCTGGACATCAAGCCGGTGCTGGACGTGGACCGCACCGGGAAGCTGGTGCCCATCGACCGGACGCGCGGCCGGAGGAACGTGCTCCCCAAGATGCTGGAGATCGTGGAGGCGCGGGTGCCGAAGCGCACGAAGCGGGTGCGCTTCGGGGTGATGCACGTCGCGTGTCCGGAGGTGGCGGAGGAGGCGGCCCGGGAGCTCCGCGCCCGCTACGGCGACCGGGAGATCATGACGGCCCCTATGTCCCCGATCCTGGCGACACACGCCGGGGAGGGGGCGTGGGGGATCTCCTACCTGGTGGAAGACTGAGGATTGTAAGGTTGCGCTGCCCCCTCGCTCACTACTGGGCGAGGGGTTTTGGTTCTGCGGTTTCCGGGGCTCTGGAGCGGCCTGCCAAAGTCCCCGCCCCCCACCCCTCCTCACGTCCCGGCGAGAAACTTCAGCACCCGCGCCTGGTAGTGGTAGGAGTTGATCCCGCCCCCGTTGTACCGCCGCACCGCGTAGGGCCAGTCGCACCCGATCCGCTCCCGCACCGGCACCCCGTCGTACGTGGCCGTCCCGTAGTACTGCGTCGGCGCCCAGGGGGTGGTGCTCCCCGGGAAGACCGGGAGCCCCGGGCGGATGCTGCGGAACCCTGCCGTCGTCGCGCACCCCTTGCAGTCGGTCAGGTAGCGCGGGTCGGTGGGGGCGTACTTGCAGCTGCGCAGCGGCCCGCTCCCGATCTCGGCGATCCGGTCGTCGGCCCGGGAGGCGGGCCCGTTCACGAACCGGTCGAACTTGTCGCGCAGGAGCCGGGCGGCTCCCTGCACGTTCTTCCCGGGATCGAGGATGACCCCGCTCACCTCCTCCGGGCGGGGCGGGTGGTGGAACAGGGTGTACTGCCCGGCGCCGTAGCCGCGCGAGGTGATGACGCTGGGGTCGCCGGAGTTGGTGTCCGTCCCCACCACCACGAAGCTGTCCTGGTCGGCGCCCCGGGGGACGGCGAAGTGCATCAGCCCGCTCTCCTGCCGGAGGATCGCCACCAGGTACGGGGTGGGGACCGTGGTGGAGGGGAGCGACGCGACCGCCGCGGCTACCCTGCGGTTGTCGTCCACCGGGTCCTGCGACCAGGGGAGCTTGGGGAAGCGGGCGTCGTCCAGCATGTCGGAGATGCACTCCACCAGCCCCTGGTCCGCCTTCCCGGTGACAGCGGTTACGCGCCCCCGGTTGTAGTCCACCACCCGGACCGGGGCGCTCCCGTCGGATCCCGCGCCGGCGTTGCGGAGGAGGTCGTTCTGGAGCGCCGCCACGGCGCGCTGCGTGCCGGAGCCGAACGCCCCGTCGATCCCCCGCCGCAGGTAGCCGAGGGCGCGCAGGTCGTGCTGGAGGTCGCGCACCTGCTGGGGGGAGACGGGGGAGTCGATGCTGAGGACCAGGCCGGGCTGGCGATAGCTGAGCGCGGGCACGGGAGGGCTCCTGCGGAGGGACGGGTTCGGTGTGCCGGGAGGACGGGCGGTCCGGCGGGAGGGACACGGCCGCGATCGGACAGCGTCTGGTGGCTTCTCAATGTACCGGGCGGAGGCGGACACGCAAGAACGGCCGGGAGAGCCCCGGCGGTCCTACATCTCCGCCCGGCCGGACCCGATACTCCCTCTCAGAACAGGACCCCGAGCCGAACGAAGAACGCCTGCCCCGGGAACGCCGTGGTGGCCAGCTCCGGCGCCAGCTCCGAGAACATCGCCCCCCCGGTCAGCACCAGGCGGCTCAGCCGCAGCCCCACCCCGGCCTCCACCCCGAAGCCGGTGTCGTTCTCGTCCAGGTCGAAGCCGAACACCTCGCCGGAGGTGCGAGAGTACAGGTACTGGGGCGCCGCGTACGGAACCAGCAGCCGCCCCGGGCCCAGCGGGAGCGGCAGCTCCACCACCAGCGCCGCCGGGACGGTGAGGTTGGTCAGATCGGTCCCGCTGGCGTCCTGCGAGAGGAGCGCCGCCGACACCCCCCCGCGGACGCACACCGTCAGCAGGGAGACCGGGAGCGGGAGGCGCAGCGCCAGCGCGGCCGAGCCCACGTTCACCTGGGTGTCGTTCTCCCCCACGTTGCGCCGGGCGTACTCCACCGAGTACCCCAGGAGCCCGCGCGGGTTGGCGCGGAACCCCACCCCCAGCGAGGTGCCGTCGTACTCCTCGCCCAGGTCGTAGGTGGCGCTCCCCGCCTCCACCTGCACGGCGTGCGCGCCGTCCGGGACCGGAGCGCCCACACACCCCTGCGCCCGGGCGGCAGGGGGGAGCGCCAGGGCGAGCGCGGCCAGCGCCGCCAGGAGTGTGCTCGGGGTGGTCATCAGCGCGTCCTCACGAGGGAAAGGCGGAGTGCAGGGGGGGGAGGGTTGTCCCCGTTGCTCAGGCGGAGCGCCACCCGCCCGGAGGGGAGGATCCCGAAGCGGAGGAACGCCGCCCCGCCGCCGCGGAGGTTCACCGTCTGGGTGGTCCCGGAGCCGAGCGTGTGGGTCTTCAGGGGGAATCTCTGCCGCCCGCCGTAAAGCTGGGAGATCCGGGGCATGACGGAGCGGAAGTTCCAGCTCGGCTGTGTGTACTGGGGCTGCACCCCGGCCACCGCGTCGTCGGTGTACACCGAGACCGTCCAGTCCTGCATCCAGTCCAGCGGGGCGGCCCCGATCACCCGCCCCAGGTTCTCGACGCCCGCCGTGGTGGTGTTCACCAGGTTGAAGAAGAAGGTCTGGTCCGGTCCCGGCTCCCGGTCCGCGGCGTAGCGAAGGAAGGCCCAGGTCGCGCCGCGCGTGGGGAGCTCGTCCTCCCCCAGCAGGGAGTTGGAGTCGGGC
>DATAAL010000835.1:0-4122 GCA_036260145.1 Longimicrobiaceae bacterium
GGGCGGTTCTTATCCGCGGTGACCTTGTTCTGCGTGTCCGGGCGGAAGGGGTAACGACTCGTTGGGGCGTGTCTTGAGCATTGTGGCCCCCGCCCGCCTGCCCCGTGTAGATTCCCCGCGTTCCGTTATCCCCAGCAGACCCGCGGAGGATCCATCGATGACCCGATCCAGGCCGATCTCCGACCTCCTGCTCCTCGGCGCGTGCGTGTCGCTGGTGGCCGCGGGCGCCGCACCCGCCCGGGCGCAGGGGCAGTCTGCGCGCGCGCCCTCGGCCGCGGAGGCCGCCCCGCGCCCCCGCCCCTACCCGGTGTTCGAGACGCCGGAGTTCGCCCGGGCGGTGGAGCGCGAGACCCGCACCCGCACCGGGCGCCCCGGCCCCCGCTACTGGACGCAGTACGCGCAGTACCGCCTCTCCGCCACCCTCGACCCCACCACCCGCCGCCTCGCGGGGGAGGGGACGGTGCGCTACCTGAACCGCTCCCCGGACACACTCCGCACCGTGGTGGTGTACCTCCACCCCAACCTCTTCGCCCCGGGAGTGCGGCGGAACGACGAGGTCCCGGTGACCGGCGGGATGACGCTGACCCGGGTGGCGGCGCAGGGCCGGGTGCTTTCCCCCGTGGCAGCGCTGGACACCGTGGGGACTCCGGCGTACACCGTCAACGGTACGGTCGCCACCCTTCGCCTCCCGCGCCCCCTCCTCCCCGGCGCGGGCGCGGACTTCGGCTTCTCCTGGAGCTACGTCGTCCCCGGGGACGGTGCGCCGCGCACTGGCACCGACGGCGAGGTGTTCTTCATCGCCTACTGGTATCCGCAGATCGCCGTTTACGACGACGTGAACGGGTGGTTCACGGATCCGTACCTGGGGAATGCCGAGTTCTACATGGGCTACGCGGACTACGACGTGGCGATCAACGTTCCGCAGGGGTGGCTGGTGGGAGCGACGGGGACGCTGCAGAACGCGGGAGAGGTGCTCACCCCGCAGACGCGGGCACGGCTGGACGCCGCCCTCCGCGAGCCGGGGGTGGTGCACGTGGTCGCCGCCGGGGATCGCGGGGCAGGACGCGCCACGCAGACCGCGCGCGACGGGCGGCTCACCTGGCGCTTCCGCGCCGCCAACGTCCGCGACTTCGCCTGGGGGACCTCGGACCGGTACCTGTGGGACGCCACCCTCGCCGAGACGGGCGACGCCACCGGGGACGGGCGCCCCGACACTACCGCGATCCACACCTTCTACCGCCCGGAGCGCACGGCGTGGGCGTGGGACCAGTCCGCGCGCTACTCCCGGCACTCGGTGGAGTTCCTGTCGCGCTACCTGTGGCCGTACCCCTACCCGCACATGACGGCCATGGACGGGATCGTCTCGTGCAGCGGGATGGAGTACCCGATGATGACCTGCATCGGTGGGCAGCGCGACACCCTGTCCCTGTACTCGGTGACGGTGCACGAGATCGCCCACATGTGGTTCCCGATGCAGGTGGGATCCAACGAGCGGCGTTACTCGTGGCAGGACGAGGGGCTCACGCGCTTCAACCAGTCGCAGGCCATGCGGGAGTTCTTCAACGGGTACGACCTGGAGCGGATCGCGCGCGACCGGTACCTGGCGCTGGCGCGGGTCGGCAACGGGGTGGAGACGACCTCGGGAGAGGCGGAACTGATGCGGCACGGCGACCTGTACCCGGGCTGGACGCGCGCCTTCAACGTCGCCAGCTACGACAAGATGTCCACCAACCTGCGGAGCCTCCGAGCCCTCCTCGGCGAGGAGACCTTCCTCCGGGCGTACCGCGAATACGGGCGGCGCTGGATCAACCGGCACCCGCAGCCATACGATCTCTGGAACACCATCGAGGAGGTCTCGGGGGGCGACCTGGACTGGTTCTGGCGAACCTGGTGGTTCGAGACCTGGACGCTGGACCAGGCGATCGCCGCGGTGCACACGGCGGGCGGGCAGACCGAGATCACCGTGGCCGACCGGGGCCTGGCGCCGATGCCGGCGCGGGTGGTGGTGACACGTGCGGACGGGAGCACCGAGCGGGTGGAGGTCCCGGTGGATGTATGGCTGGATGGGGCGCGGACCCACACGGTGCGGGTGCGCTCCACGCCGGAGGTGGTCCGGGTGGAGATCGATCCGGAGGAGGCGTTCCCGGACATCGACCGCACCAACAACCGCTGGACGGCGGAGCGCCGGTAGCTCCTCGGACAAACGAAAGCCGGGGCGCCTCCGAAGAGACGCCCCGGCTTTCGGGCAGCCCGTGCGTGGCTCGCTCAGCCCAGGCGGGTCACGTTCTCCGCCGCGGGGCCCTTCTCGCCGTCGACCAGGTCGAACTCCACCCGCTCACCCTCGGTGAGGGAGCGGAAGCCCTGGGCCTGGATGGCGGAGTAGTGGACGAAGCAGTCCCGGGCTCCGTCCTCGGGGGTGATGAAGCCGAAGCCCTTGGCGTCGTTGAACCACTTCACGGTTCCGATGGTGCGCATTGCGGTACTCCTGGTGGGTAGATGGCGTCGGAGACCGGCAACACCACACCAGTCCGACGAACTTCGCCGCGCGGGAGCGCGGCCCTGCGGGAATCGCGCGTTTTAGATCTGCCCCGCGCGGCGGGCAAGCCTGCGGTCCTTCGCGCGGCGGCGCTGGGCGGCCTTCGACTTGGCCTTCCGGGCCTCGCTGGGCTTCTCGTAGAACCGCTTGCGGCGCATGTCCTTGAAGAGTCCCGCGCGGATCATGCGGCGGCGGAACTGCTTGAGCGCCCAGTCCAGGCGATCGTTCTCACCAAGCTGAATCTCGACCAACTACGCCTCCTGGTGGTAGCAGAGAAGGTACAGGTGAGGAAAGAAACAAAGACCCGAGCACGGGAGCGCCCAGGTCCTGATGTCGTGTGTCGGGGAAACGCAACGACCATCAAATCGACGCCAAACCCGAAAATAGCGTTGAACCGCGATTTCGTCAATGGTCTCGCGAATCCTGGTCCGGAGGCGGCGGTAAAGGGGCGTTTCCGGCCTCGGTCGGGGTGACCAGCGGGGAGGATTCGCGGCGGTCCCACGCCTTCAGCTCCTCCGCCGGCTCCATGTACAGGATCCGCACGGCCACCACGATCACTGCCAGGAGCGGGGTGGCCACGAAGAGCGCCAGAACCCCGAATCCGATGGTCAGGATGAGCTGCCATGCCAGGAGGGCCGCCGGGGGGATGTTCACCGCCCTGCGCTCCACCAGCGGGACGGTGATCGCATTCTGCACCTGCTGCAGGGCGAAGTAGAAGATCGCCACGTACAGCGCGGTGGCCGGGGAGAGGGTGAACGCCGTCAGGATGGCCGGGATTGCGGCGAGGGTGGGCCCGAAGTTGGGAATGAACTCCATGAACGCTGCCAGGACGGCCAGGGCCAGCGCCCCCGGGAGCCGGAAGAGCTCCAGCCCGATCCAGGTGGTGACGCCGATGAAGAGCATGGTGAACACCTTGCCGATCACCCAGGCCCGCAGGCTCCTCCCCGCCTCGTCGTAGACACGGCTCCACTTCTCCCGGCTCTCCGGCCCGATCAGCCTCAGGAGAAGGTCACGGTACAGCTCCGGCTGCGCAGCCAGGAAGATCGCCAGCACCACGATGGCGAACGAGCCCAGCACCGCGCTGATCAGGTTGAAGGCCAGGGGGATGAAGCGCCCGACAAACTGCGCGAACTGCGCGTTGATCCGGTTGGCCAGCTCTCCGTTAGGCTCGACGTCCGCCCGGTTCCTCATCCACTCCATCACGGAGTTGAACGCAACGGGGATCTGGCTGGCCAGCACCCCGATCTGGTCGACCACTTGGGGGATCATCAGCACCGCCAGCCCCACGAGCGAGCCCAGGAAGACCATCACCACCAGGGCGAAGGCGACCCTGAAGGGGAGCCAGCGCGCGAGGAACCGGGCGGGGGCGTGGAGGGCGATGGCGATCAGGATGGCGAGGAGGCCCAGGAAGATGGCGTTGTGCACCATCCAGAAGAACTTCCAGGCGAAGACGAAGGCCACTCCCAGGGTGAACACCCGGGCGACGTCCGCGGTCCTCCAGGTGATCCGCCGCACTCCCCCGTCAGGCATGTCGTTTCCGCGCAGAAGTTCATGGGCGCCCCGGAAAGCGGCGAGGGCGCCCCCCC
>DATAAL010000836.1:0-4744 GCA_036260145.1 Longimicrobiaceae bacterium
GACCTCCCCAACCCCGCCGTCCTCGGACCCGGACTCTACGACCACCCCCGCCTCGCTCCCGACCTGATGCGGGACCCGCGGAACCGCTTCTACCTGGTCTCGTCCGAGTGGATGCGCCGCATGTTCGAGCCCTGGTACGGCTCCTCCTGCGTCCTCTGGTTCGCCGGCATCGACCTGGAGCGGTGGCCGGACACGCGCGGGGAGGACAAGGACGTGGACGTCCTGGTGTACGACAAGATCCGCTGGGACCGCCAACGATACGAGCCGGAGCTGCTCCGGCCGGTCCTGGAAGGGCTCGCCCAGCGGGGGTTGCGGGTGGAGACGGTGCGCTACAAGCTGCACGACCACCGCCTCTACCGGGAGCTGCTCGGCCGCTCGCGCTCCCTGCTCTTCCTCTGCGAGCACGAGACGCAGGGGATCGCGTACCAGGAGGCGCTGGCCTCCAACGTCCCCGTCCTCGCCTGGGACAACGGCTTCTGGCTCGATCCCAACCGGCTCCACTTCGAGCCGGAGCCCGTCCCCGCCTCCTCCATCCCCTACTTCTCCCCCGAGTGCGGGGAGCGCTTCCGCGACGCAGGGGAGTTCGACGCCGCGTGGGAGCGCTTCTGGTCCCGACTCGGTGCATACGAGCCCCGCCGCTTCGTCGCCCGCGAGCTCTCCCTGGAGCGCTCCGCCGGGCTCTATCTCACCTGGTACGCTCGGGCAGCCGGGGCGCTGCCGGCCGGGTGAGACCCCTCGCCGCGCCTATCGTGCGGCGGGGAGGCTCTCGCGTCGTGTCGCGCGTCGGTTCCGCAGGTAGTGCCGCAGGAAGATCCGCACGAAGCGCGGGTTGGTCACAGCGTACCGCCTCCCAAGGCGCCCCGGCTCCATCAGCACGCGGAACACCCACTCCAGCCCCGTCCTCTGCATCCACCGCGGGGCGCGCCGCACGAAGCCGGCGGCGAAGTCGAACGCCGCCCCCACCCCCGCCGAGACCGGCACGCCGAGCCGCGCCCGGTTCTCGTACATCCAGATCTCCTGCTTGGGCGCCCCGAGGGCGACGAACAGGATATGGGGCGCCGCGGCGCGCACCGCCTGAAGCGCCCTCGCCGACTCCGCGGGATCGTTCTCGAATCCCATCGGCGGACAGTACGTCCCGGCGATCACCAGCTCCGGGCGGGCGGCCCGCATCACCCGGGCGGCCTCTGCCGCCGCCCCGGGGCGCCCGCCGAGCAGGAACACCCGCAGCCCCGTCCCGGCGGCGGCCCCGCACACCGCCTGGAACAGGTCGATCCCGCTGACCTTCCCGGGGAGCGGCCTTCCGAGGATCCGGGACGCCCACACCACTGACATCCCGTCCGCCACCGAGAGCCAGGCCGCGTCGTAGATCCTGCGAAAGAGCTCGGAGTCCTGCAGGAGCACCACATGGTGCGCGTTCGGGGTGACCACGTACTCCGGCGGCCCGCCCGCCCGGGCACGGTCCACGATGCGCCGGACCGCTTCCTCCAGGGTGCACGGGTCGATCCCCGCGCCGCAGACATCGACTCGCCCGGCGGACATCGCTACGCGCCGCTCCCGGGGAGGGGCACGGCCGCCCCCGGTGCCGTCCCGGAGGCGCTACGCCGCGCCCGGACGATCCGGTCGATCCCCGTATGCCTGCGCTGGAACGCGCCCCACAGCCGGGCGAAGAGCCGTGCGGGGGCCAGCAGGCAGGTGGTCCAGAAGCCCAGGAGGAGCACCCGGTCCCGGGGACGGAAGGTGGGATCCCCCAGCGTGGCGCGCACCAGCCGGCGGTAAGCCCGGAACCGCGCGGCGGGGCCACCCGCCAGCTTCTGCAGCGCGAACTCGTTCCGGGCGAAGTAGGTGTTCCGCTCCGCCGCCGCCTCCAGTCCGAAGTGCCGCACAATGGTGCGCTCAAGCTCCACCGTGTACCGCAGCCCCTCCGCCGTGGCGAAGCGCTTCAGGTAGTTCCCGTCCGGATGCATCCGGTACTCCGCGAGCGGCTCCTGCACGGCGCGCACCGGGGCCAGGAGGCTGGCGCCCAGGGTGAGGTACGCATCGGCCGCATCCCGGAACGGGCGCGTCGCCATGGGGAGGAGGCGACGGAACACGTCCGCGCGGATCACCACCCCCGAGGTCGCCGGGGCGACGTGCCGCGTCGTGCGGGTGATCTGCCCGCGGAGGTCCCCCTCCGACAGCTTCGCGCGCATCGGGCGGACGTCGCCGGTCCGGCGCCCCTCCTGGTCGATGACGAAGAGGGGGTGGACCACCATCCCCGCGTCCGGGTGCTCCGAGACCACGCGGAGCACCTCCGCCAGCTTGTGCGGGAGCCAGCGGTCGTCCGAGTCCAGCAGGGCCACGTAGCGGCCGGAGCACAGCGCGAAGCCGTGCTCCAGGGCGGCGGACTGACCGCCGTTGGCGGTGGTGGACAGGACCGCCCGGTTGGGGTGCGCGCGCCCGAACCGGCGGATCCAGTCGGAGACCACGGTCTCCGTGCCATCGGTGGACCCGTCGTTGACGGCCACCAGTTCGTAATCCGTGCAGGTCTGCGCGGCCACCGAGTCGAGCGTCTCCGCGACGTACCCGGCCTGGTTGTACGCCGCGATCAGCACCGAGAAGGTAGGCCCGCTCATCTGCGCACCACGCGCCGGTGGGACCGGTGCAGGGTCACCGGGGAGCGGTCGCCCGCCACCGCAGCGGCCGTACCCTCCCCCTCGCGGAGATACAGCATCCCCGAGCACGCCGTGGCCACGTACAGTACCCAGAAGACGCTGTTGGCCGCGAGCAGCATGGTCTCCGCGAAGTTGTAGACCAGGAGGAAGGTGAGGAAGGTGAGGGGCCAGTAGCCGTCCGGCGTGCGGGTGGCCCGGAGCGCGTGGACCGAGCGGGCCAGCGCCACCACGAACCCGGCGAGGAAGACCCCGAGCCCCACCAGCCCCACTTGCAGCGTCAGGTCGAGGTAGCCGTTGTGGGCGCCCGGCGTATCCCACCCGATCGCCTCCAGCGCCTTCCCGGACGGGCCCTCCCTCCCCAGCCAGAAGGCGGCGTAGCCGTAGCCCAGCCAGGGGCTCTCGGAGATGCTGCGGAGGAGCACTTCCCACATGGGGGTGCGCCCCGTCAGCGTCGGGTCCTTCCCCAGCGAGGTAAGCGCGGACTCGAGGTTCCCCACCAGCCAGAGCGCCGCGCTCCCGCCCACCAGGACGAACCCGATCGTCACCGGGATGGCCAGCGTATAGCTCCAGCGCAGCGCCCGGAAGAGCGCCGCCAGCAGGACGAAGAGCACCAGCACCGTCAGCGCGGTCTTGGAGGTGGAGAGGAGGATCAGCGCCACCGACAGCAGCGCCCCCGCCGTCCCGATCCACCGCCGCCGCAGGGTGGGGCGGAGGAGGACGAAGGCGAAGGCCGCGAGCACCATCATCTGGCCCAGCGTGTTCTTCTCGGTGTAGACCCCCTGCCACGCTCCCGCGTGCACCCCCTGGTCCACCCCGTACGAGGGGAGCGCCACCGCGAAGCCGATGCTCATCACCGCCGCGATCCCCAGCGCCACGGCGAGCAGCCGGAGGAGCGTGCGCGTGTCGTAGCGCGCGGCCAGGAAGATCCCGAAGGCGGTGGTCCCCAGGAAGGCGAAGCTGCGCCGGAGCGTGATGTCGGGAGCGGCCGACCACAGCACCGAGGCGACCGCGAGGGCCACGAGGAGCACCGCCGTCCTCTCCCTGAGCGCGGCGGCGACGGCCGACCGCCAGTGGACCAGGAGGAGGAGGAGCGTGGTCGCGTGGATGGAGGCGAACATCAGCCGCAGGACCATGTTCCCCTCGTACCCGTCGCCACCCCCGTTACCCGGGTCGGCGGTTTCCACCAGGAGCGGGACCACCGCCTGCGAGAACAGGAGGAGCCCGACTACGGCGAACGCGGTCTCCGCGTGGAGCAGCAGGGCGCGCGTGGCGCGCTCCAGCGCCACCCTTCGCGGCGGGCGCGGGCGGACCCCGGCCACGGGCCAGGTGCCCGCCGCCCCGGTGAAGGAGCCGCCACGCGGCAGGTCACCGCCCGTGAACCGTGCGGTACTCATGATACCGAAGACCGGTGAGGCCGGTCAGGTTCCCGGCCCCGAAGCACACGTACCAGAGCGACCGGACCACCATGTGCCGGCCAAGCAGCCAGGAGAACGGGAGGAGCGCGAGCCCGTAGGCGATCCGGACCACCCCCTTCGCCACCCGCACCGCTCCCACCCGGAGGGAGGGGCGCAGCTCGCGCTCGCAGGCACTCCAGGTGTTCGCCGAGCGGTACACGCGCCGGAGGATCCACCGGGCCCGGGTGCGGGTCGGGGGAGTCCACTCGTACGCCAGCGCCTCGTCGGCCCACACCATCCTGCGCCCCGACCAGGCCAGGCGCAGGAAGAGGTGGGTGTCC
This sequence comes from Longimicrobiaceae bacterium, assembly GCA_036260145.1. Taxonomy (GTDB): domain Bacteria; phylum Gemmatimonadota; class Gemmatimonadetes; order Longimicrobiales; family Longimicrobiaceae; genus JAFAYN01. The sequence continues at coordinate 4,387 of DATAAL010000836.1, forward strand.
TCCCCTCCCGTCAGCGAGAACCGCTCGTCGAAGGGCTCGTCCATCCCCGCCAGCACGGCGGTGCGGATCAGCACATTCCCGGCGCCCGGATCCTCGCGCGGGAACCCGGTCGGGTGGCGCCGGGTCTCGAAGAACCGCCCCCTCCGCACCCAGGAGGGGACCTCGCCCTCGAACCGCTGAAGCACCGGGCCCGCCACCACGTCCGCGTCGTACTCGGACTGCACCCGGAGCAGCTCGTCCAGCCAGACCGGCTCGGGGACCTCGTCGTCGTCGATGAAGGCGATGAAGTCCGCCCACCCGCGTGCGGCGGCCACGGCGCGGTTCCGGGCAGAGGACACGCCCCGCCGGGGCTCGCGCT
>DATAAL010000837.1:0-6331 GCA_036260145.1 Longimicrobiaceae bacterium
ATCCAGAGTCAGCGCATGTCCGAAGTATCCGAAGTTGTGGACACCACCGTCGTCCGCGAGACTTCCCGCTCCTCGGCGCTCTTCCGCCGGGCGGTCGAGGCGATCCCGGGCGGCGTCAACTCCCCAGTCCGGGCGTTCAACGCCGTGGGTGGCGAGCCGTTCTTCGTGGCGCGGGGGGAGGGGGCGCGGATCTGGGACGTGGACGGGAACGAATACCTGGACTACGTCCTTTCCTGGGGGCCGCTGATCTTCGGGCATGCGCACCCCGCGGTGGTGGAGGCGGTGCGGGAGGCGGCGCTCCTCGGCACCTCGTACGGGGCGCCCACGGAGGCCGAGGTGGTGATGGCGGAGCGGGTCCGCGAGTTCTTCCCATCCATGGAGCGGGTGCGCTTCGTGAACAGCGGGACGGAAGCCACCCTCTCCGCTGTCCGCCTGGCCCGCGGATTCACCGGGCGGGAGATGATCCTCAAGTTCGAGGGGTGTTACCACGGGCACGGCGATTCCTTCCTGGTCCGCGCCGGGTCGGGGATCGCCACCCTGGGCCTCCCCGACTCCCCCGGCGTCCCCACCGAGCTGTCGAGGCTCACGCTCACCGCGCCCTTCAACGACGCGCACGCCGTCCAGGAGGTCTTCCGCGCGTATCCCGGCCGGATCGCCGCGGTCATCCTGGAGCCGGTGGTCGGGAACGCGGGCTTCCTCCCCCCGGTGGACGGCTTCCTGGAAGAGCTCCGCCGGATCACCGCGGAGGACGGGGCGCTCCTGGTTTTCGACGAGGTGATGACCGGGTTCCGGGTCGCCCTTGGCGGGGCGCAGGAGCGCTTCGGGGTCCAGCCGGACCTCACCACCCTCGGCAAGGTGATCGGCGGAGGGCTACCGGTCGGCGCGTACGGCGGACGGCGGGAGATCATGGACCGCGTTGCTCCCGCGGGGCCGGTCTACCAGGCGGGGACGCTCTCAGGGAACCCGCTCGCCATGGCGGCCGGGCTGGCGCAGCTCCGGCTCCTGCGCGAGACCGACCCCTATCCGGAGCTGGAGCGGCGCACGACGCGCCTGGTGGAGGGGCTCCTCGGGAACGCCGCCGAGCTCGGAGTCCCGGCCACCGGCGGGAGCTACGGGTCGATGTGGGGAGTGTTCTTCGCGGAGGGCCCTGTCCGCAGCTTCGACGACGCCCGGCGCTCCGACGTCGCCCTGTTCCGCCGCTTCTTCCACGGGTGCCTGGAGCGAGGGGTGTTCTTCGCGCCCTCCGCGTTCGAGGCAGGCTTCCTTTCCACCGCCCACACCGAATCGGATGTCGAGGAGACCATCAGCCGCGCCCGGGAGGCGCTCCGTGCGGCGCTGGCGTAGCGGGCTCGCGGCCACCGCGGCGCTCGCGCTCGGGGCCTGCACCCCGAGCACCGTGCCCCCCGTTGCGCCGGCTCCTGCCCCCTTGCCCCCGGCGGCACCCGCACCGCCCGCGCCTCCTGCCCCACCGGCACCCGCGCCGCCCGCGTTCCCGGCCGCTGCGCCCAACGTCCGCGTGGGGGTCCTGGTGGACACCACCAGCGTCGAGGTGTACTCCACCACCGGGCTGGAAGTGTCTCGGAGCGGATCGGGGGGGGTGCTGGCGACGGTCGGGGCGGGAGAGCGGGTCACCGTCACCGCCGGTCCGGGCGGAGAGGTGAGGGCCACGAGCGCTTCCATCGCCGCAGTCGCCGCCGCCGCGCCGGGGCAGGGGCCTCTCCTCTTCCGGGCTGCCGGAGACGGTCGGCTCTTCATAGGCGGGAAGCCCTACCGCGGCGAGGCGCTGATGCTCGCCACCCCCGCCGGGAAGGTCACCGCGGTCAACGTGCTCAACCTGGAGGCGTACCTCCTGGGCGTGGTGCCGCAGGAGATCGGGCGCGTGGGGCCGGAGCTGCTGGAGGCCGCCAAGGCGCAGGCGGTAGCCGCCCGGACCTACGCCGTGAAGTACATGGGGCGCCGCGCCGCGCTGGGGTTCGACGTCTTCGCCACCGTCCAGGACCAGGTGTACGGCGGGGCGGCGGCGGAGCACGACCCGGTAACCCGCGCGGTGCTGGAGACGGTGGGAGAGGTTATCACCTACAACGGCCAGCCGATCGAGGCGTACTACCACTCCACCTGTGCGGGGCAGACCGCCGCCATCGAGGAGGTGTGGAATGAGGCCCCGGTCCCCTACCTGGTCTCCGTCCGCGACGTGAACCCCACGACGGGGGAGGCGTACGACCGCGCCTCCAGCCGCTTCCAGTGGACCACGCGCTGGACCGCGCAGCAGATCGGCGAGATCCTGGGACGCACCCTCCGCGACTCCCTCCCGGCGGGGGTGAGCTCCGTCGGCCAGGTCAGGGACATGCGCGTGCTGGAGCGCACCCCCTCCGGACGTGTCCGGGCGATGCGGATCGAGACCACCACCACGCGCTTCACCGTGGGGAAGGACCGGATCCGCTGGATCCTGCTGACCCCCCAGGGGGCCCCGCTCAACAGCTCCAAGTTCGACGTCGAGGTGGTGCGCGGGCCCGATGGGGGCGTTACCGAGGTGGTGGCCCGCGGCGGCGGGTGGGGGCACGGGATCGGGATGTGCCAGGTCGGCGCCATGGGAAGGGCGCGGGCCGGGCAGGACCACCGCACCATCCTCCAGGCGTACTACCCGGGGACCCAGCTCCGCGACCTCTACTGACCCTTCCGCCCGACCCGTCCCGATGCCCGCGAACGCCAGATCCGTGATGCGAACCTCCCTCTTCCTCCTCCTCCTCGCGCTCCCGGCCGTGCCGCGGTCGGCGTCCGCCCAGTCGCTGGAGGACTACGACTATGAGAACCTGGCCTTTCGCGGCGTGGGGGTGGAGGTGGGGCAGATCCTCCCCGCGCGCGTGGAAGGGACCCTGCTGCTCGGGGTCCGGGCGGATCTGGGGTACCTCGGACCGAACGTGCGCATCCTTCCGGGGATCACCTTCTGGTCCTCGGCTCTGAGGGAGGGAGAGGTCGATGACCTCCGTGACAACATCCTGGAGCTGTGCCGCGAGTCCGGGAGCGACTGCGTGCGCGAGCTGGGAGAGATCCGGGTCAGCGACCTGGCACTCGCGCTGGACGGGCACTACACCTTCCCGGGTGACTGGGCCATTGCCCCCTACCTGGGTGCCGGCATCGCACTCCACCTCCTGAACGGACGGGGGGACCTGATCAACGGCACCTTCGTGGAGGACCTCCTGGATGCCATCTCGCCGGGAGTCAACCTGATCGGTGGGGTGGAGGTCCCGCTCGGATCCTCGCTCCGCATCTTCGCCGAGGCGCGCGGCGTCCTTGCCAGCGACGTGCAGCACGCCGGGCTGAGCCTCGGGGCGAGCTGGCTCTTCCCCCGGCCGACGGCGCAGACCGTCCCCGGCACGAGAGGGAGCCGATGAGCCCCGGCCGCCCCCCCGTCCGTATCGCGGTTCTGGGGACCGGGGCGATCGCGCAGATCGTCCACCTCCCCATCCTGAGCCGGATGCGCGGGGTGGAGGTCGTGTCGGTGGTGGACACCGACCTGAACAGGGCCCGGACCATCGCGGGCCGGTTCGGGATCCCCGTCGCTACCCGGGACCAGGACGAGGTGTGGCGGGACGAGTCCATCGATGCAGTGGTGGTCTGCACACCGAGCAACCTGCACGAGCAGCACACCCTGGAGGCGCTCGAGGCGGGGAAGTACGTGCTGTGCGAGAAGCCGCTGGCGCTCACCCCGGAGGGGGTGGAGCGGATCCTGGCCCGGAGCGGGGCGGACACCCGCCTCCTCGTCGCGATGAATCAGCGCTTCCGCCCGGATGCCGTCGCGCTCCGCTCCTTCGTGGCAGGGGCGGACCTGGGCGAGGTGTTCCACCTCCGGGCGGGGTGGCTGAACCGGGCGATGGGGCGCTCGCGGCGGAGCTGGCGGGACCGCCGCGCCGCGGGCGGCGGCGCGCTGATGGACCTGGGAATCCAGATGCTCGATCTGGCGCTCTGGCTCCTGGACTACCCGAAGGTGGAGCGCGTGACTGCCCACACGCACCGTGTGCCCGGCGCGGAGGTGGAGGACTCGGCCGCGCTGATGCTCCGTCTCCATCCCGACCGTATGGTCGGCGTGGAAGTCTCCACAAACCTATTCGCGGAGCGCGACCAGCAGTTCCTTCACCTCCTGGGGACGGAGGGGTCCGGGTCGCTCTCCCCGCTCACCGTCTTCAAGGACATGGAACGCGGGGTGGTGGAGGTAACGCCGCCGCTCCCGCCCGGCCGCGAGAACCTGTTCACCGCTTCCTACCGGCAGGAGCTGCAGTACTTCGTCGAGGTGGTCCGAGGCGAGCGGGAAGCGGAGCCGCCGACGGAGCACGTCGCGCTGATGCGCGTGATGAGCGCCGCGTACCGATCGGCCGAGGAGCGCCGCGAGATCGCCTTCTGAGCGGCCGGCGAATGGTACTCCTCTTGCGCTGAGTCGCAGCGAATTCCCCTGTTCCTACTTCATCCGGGAGCCCCCATGTCGGACGTCAAGGACCTGATCGACGGGATGAACGAGGACCTCGCCGCCGAGTACCAGGCGGTGATCATGTACCGGACATATGCCTCGCTGGTCACGGGCCCCTACCGCCAGGAGCTGCGTGCCTTCTTCGAGGGTGAGATTCCCGACGAGCTGGGGCACGCCGCCCTCCTGGCCGACAAGATCGTCGCCCTCGGCGGGACCCCCACGGTGAACCCCGCGCCTGTCCCCATCGCCAAGGACAACCGGGAGATGCTGGAGAACGCCCTCCAGGCCGAGGTGGACACCATCGAGCGCTACACCCAGCGGATCCAGCAGGCGGAGCGCGCCGGCGAGATCTCCATCAAGGTGCAGCTGGAGAACCTGGTGGTGGACGAGAGCAACCACCGCGACGACATCCGCCGCATGCTGATGGACTGGCGCTGACGAGGTCGCCGGGTTGCCCGGAAATCGCGCTCCCGCTATATTTAACGGCTGGATACCAACCACCGGAGCGCCTGCCGGTGGCTGTTTCGTCACCGACATCGCTGGGGCGTCCATGAAGCAGGGCATTCATCCCGAATACAAGACCGCCACGGTGCACTGCGCCTGCGGCAACTCGTTCGAGACCCGCTCGACCAAGAACGACATCCACGTCGAGATCTGCTCGGCCTGCCACCCGTACTACACCGGGAAGCAGAAGCTGGTGGACACCGCCGGCCGCGTGGAGCGGTTCCGGCAGCGCTACGCCGGCACCGAGGCGGGCAAGTAAGACAGGAGCCGGGGCCGTCGCCCCGGCTCTCTCGCTAATGGAGTGATGGAAGACCGCATCCGGGAGATCGAGCGCAGGCACGAAGAGCTCTCCCAGCGCCTCGCGGACCCCGCCGTCATCGCCGATCCCAGCCGGCTCCGGGAGCTTTCCCGCGAGCACTCTCATCTCTCCGAGGTGGTCGAGACGGCCGCGCGGCTCCGCCGGGTCCGGAAGGAGCTGGACGACGCGCACACCCTGCTGGAAGACGCCGGCGACGACGCCGAACTGCGCGCCATGGCAGAGGCGGAGGCGGAGTCGCTCGCCCGCGAGAGCGAGGAGCTGGAGGAGAGGCTGAAGCTGCTCCTGATCCCTCGCGACCCGCTGGACGACCGTGACGCCGTGGTGGAGATCCGCGCGGGAACCGGCGGCGACGAGGCCGCGCTCTTCGCGGGGGACCTCCTGCGCATGTACCAGCGGTACGCGGACGCGCGGGGGTGGAGGGTGGAGCTGATCTCTCTCTCGGAGGGCACCGTGGGTGGGGTGAAGGAGGCGGTGTTCGTGGCGCGCGGACCGAACGCCTACGGGGACCTCCGCTACGAGTCCGGAGTGCACCGCGTGCAGCGCGTCCCCGCCACCGAGGCGCAGGGGCGGATCCACACCTCCGCCGCGACGGTCGCGGTCCTCCCCGAGGCCGAGGAAGTGGACATCCAGATCGACCCCGCGGAGATCAAGGTGGACGTGTACCGCGCCTCCGGAGCCGGGGGACAGCACGTCAACAAGACCGAATCGGCGGTGCGGATCACGCACCTCCCCACGGGGCTGGTGGTGACCTGCCAGGACGAGAAGTCCCAGCACAAGAACCGTGACCGGGCCATGGCGGTGCTCCGCTCCCGCCTGCTGGACCTCCGTGTCGCCGAGCAGGAAGCGGAGCGGGCCCGCGACCGCAGGCTCCAGGTGGGGACCGGCGACCGCTCGGCCAAGATCCGCACCTACAACTTCCCCCAGAGCCGCGTCACCGACCACCGGATCGGCTACACCACCCACGCCCTCCAGCAGGTCCTCGACGGCGACCTCGACGAGATGATCGAGCGCCTCCGCCTCGCGGGGCAGGAGGAGCGGGCGGCGTG
>DATAAL010000838.1:0-24951 GCA_036260145.1 Longimicrobiaceae bacterium
GGGGCCGCCGCCGCGCGCTTGACGACGGCGCGCGCGGAGGGATACCTTCACCCGAAGCTCACCCGAAGACAGGCCACGTCGATGCCCCGCAGGATCCAGATCCTTCCCGAGAAGCTCGCCAACCAGATCGCCGCCGGGGAGGTGGTGGAGCGTCCCGCGTCGGTGGTCAAGGAGCTGGTGGAGAACGCCCTCGATGCCGGCTCCACCCGCATCGAGGTCGCGCTTCGCAACGGTGGGAAGACGGAGATACGCGTCTCGGACGACGGGTGGGGGATGGGGCGGGACGACGCCCTCCTCTCCCTGGACCGCCACGCCACCAGCAAGATCCGGGACGCCGCCGACCTGGCGCGGATCCGCACCCTCGGCTTCCGGGGGGAGGCGCTCCCCTCCATTGCCTCGGTATCGCGGCTGGTGCTGGAGACCGCCGAGCGCGACGGGGACGGGACCCGCGTGATCGTGAGCGGCGGACAGACCCAGGCCGTGGAGGGGTGCGCGCGGCGCCGGGGGACCACCCTCTCGGTGCGCTCCCTGTTCTTCAACATCCCCGCGCGGGCCAAGTTCCTCCGCTCGGCCGCCACGGAGAGCCGCGCGATCAGCGAAGTGGTCACCACGCTGGCGCTCGCCCACCCCGGGATCACCTTCACCCTGGAGTCCAACGACAGGGAGATCCTCGCCCTCCCCGCCGCGGCCTCGCTCACCTCCCGGGTGGCAGGGATCTGGGGGAGCGATATGGCGGAGGAGCTGATCCCGGTGGCCCATCGCGACGGCTCGGCCGCGCTCACCGGCCTGATCCAGCGCCCCCACTCCGCCACCCCGGGTGGGCGCCGCGCCTACCTGTTCGTCAACGGGCGTCCCTTCACGGAGCGACTCCTGGTGCGCGCCGCCGACCGCGGGTACCGGACGACCATCCCCGAGGGGGTACACCCCTCGCTCTTCCTCTTCCTGGAGGTCCCGGACGGGGAGGTGGACGTCAACGTCCACCCCGCGAAGGCCGAGGTGCGCTTCCGCGACCGGCTCGCCGTAGAGCGGCTGGTGGAGGAGGCGGTGCGCTCCGCGCTCTCGGCGCTGGAGAGCACGCCGAGCATCGGGCGGCGGGGCCCGGTGGAGGAGGCGCCGCCCTACCTCCGGGCGGCTCCGGGTGTCCGCTCCGGCTGGAACGGGGCGGTGGCGGAGCCGCGTCGGGACGGTTCGTACGGGCGCTCCGGCGCCCCATCCGCGCGTCCGACACCCGCCGAGGTGGCACGCGCCGAGTCGCAGATGGCGCTCTTCTTCTCCGGCTCGCGGACGCCCGGAGGAGACGTAGTGGAGGGCGCGGGGAGGGAGGTGGAGCCGGAGGTGCAGGCCGCCCCCCCGGCGATGTGGCAGGTACACAACACCTACATCCTGGCGGAGACGCGCACCGGGCTGATCCTGGTGGACCAGCACTCCGCGCACGAGCGGGTGCTGTACGAGGAGCTGGTGCGCGGGATGGAGCGGGGGGAGCCGACCAGCCAGCGGCTGCTCTTTCCCCTGACGCTGCGCCTCTCCCCGGCCGAGTACGCGCTGGTGCAGGAGGTCTCCGGGATCCTGCTGCGGGCGGGGTTCGAGATCGAGCCGTTCGGCGGGCGGGCGGTGATCGTGCACGGGGTCCCCAACCCGCACCCGCACTTCGACGCGGAGCGGTGCCTGCGGGAGATGATCGGGGAGCTCACCGAGGGATCGGAGCTGGTGGACTCGGCCCGGAGCCAGGGGCAGCGGATCGCGCTCTCGTTCGCGTGCAAGGGGGCGATCAAGGCGGGTCAGAAGCTGTCGCAGGAGGAGATGCGGGAGCTGTTCGACCGGCTGTTCGCGACCGAGCTGCCGTACCACGACATCCACGGGCGGCCGACGGTGGTCCAGCTCTCTCTGAAGGAGCTGCACAACCGGTTCGGGCGGGGGGCTCCGTGAGGGCTTTCCTCGGCTCCGGTGGCGGGACCGCTACAGAGCCCGGCGGAAACTGCCCCGCCGGGCCCTTCCGCGGGGCCGGTGAGCCCCACGATACCGCCGTGAGTCTCCCCCCGTACGTTTTTGTGTGGTACGGCACCCCCCACTCCCGACCCCTCCTGCCACAAGGGGGGAGGGGAGAGCCGCAATCTCGGCGTTCCCCTCTCCCCTCGTGGGAGAGGGGTGGCGCGCAGCGCCGGGGTGAGGGGACCCGTGCCTGACCGCTATGACGCACTCGCGATCGTAGGGCCTACTTCGTCGGGGAAGACGGCGCTCTCCACCCTGGTGGCGCGGGCGCTCGACGGGGAGGTGATCTCCATGGACTCCCGCTCGGTGTACCGGGGTATGGACGTCGGGACGGCCAAGCCCACGCCGGAGGAGCGGGACGGGGTGCCGCACCACGGGATCGACCTGGTGGAGCCGGACGCGCGGTTCAGCGCGGGAGAGTTCGGGCGCTACGCCCGCGCGAAGATCGCGGAGATCCGCGGCCGGGGGCGCGTGCCGATGCTGGTGGGGGGGACGGGTTTCTTCCTCCGGACGCTGACGCACCCTATCTTCAGGGAGCCTGAGCTGGACCCGGCGCGGCGCGAGCGGCTCCGCACGGAGCTGGCGGCGCTGGACGACGCGGCGCTCCTGGAGCGGCTGCGGGAGGTGGACCCGGAGGCGGCGGAGCGGCTGTCGGCGTGGGGCGGGCGGCAGCGGGTCCTGCGCGCGCTGGAGGTCCCCCTCCTCACCGGGCACCCGCTCTCCTGGTGGCACCGCAACTCCCCCCCGGAGGCTCCGCCGGTGCCGGTGCTCCCCTTCGTCCTGGAGGTTCCCCGGGAGCGGCTGCTGGCGGGGGTGGACCGCCGGGTGGACGACATGGTGGCCGCGGGGCTGGTGGACGAGGTGAGGGGGCTGGTGCAGCGGTACGGGCCCGAAGCTCCCGGGCTGAACGCGCACGGCTACGCGGAGCTGATCCCGTACCTGCGCGGCGAGCGCACGCTCGAGGAGGCCCTGGAGCGGGTGCGCCGCAACACCCGCGCGTACACCAGGCGGCAGATGACCTGGTTCCGCAACCAGCTCCCCGAGCCCTCGGTCTGGCTGGACGCAACCCGGCCGAGGGAGGAGCTGGCGGAGGAGATCGTACGGCGGTGGAGGGAGGCGACGCCCCCCACCCCCGGTCCGTCCCCCACAAGGGGAGAGGGGAGCACCTCTACCACCGGGTGAGTGTCAGGGAAAGGGGTGGCACGCCCGAACACGCAGTTCACGTAGTAGAATCCCGGAGCGCTGACCGAGTGAAGATCGGCATCACCTGCTACCCCACCTACGGCGGCTCCGGCGCCATCGCCACCGAGCTGGGGATCGAGCTCGCCCGGCGCGGACACGAGATCCACTTCGTCTCGTACGCGCAGCCCTTCCGGCTCCCCCACTTCATGCAAGGGGTCTTCTTCCACGAGGTGGAGATGAACCCCCGCTACCCGCTCTTCGAGTACTCGCCGTATCCGCTGACGCTGGCGGTGGCGATGCACGAGGTGGCGATCCGCGAGGAGCTGGACCTCTTCCACGTCCACTACGCCATCCCGCACGCCACCTCCGCCTGGATCGCCCGGGAGATGCTCGGGGACGGCGGCCATTCACTGAAGATCATCACCACCCTCCACGGCACCGACATCACCCTGGTGGGGCAGGAGCGGTCGTTCTGGGAGATCACCCGCTTCTCCATCGCCCGGTCGGACGGGATCACCGCCGTCTCGGAGTTTCTCAAGCAGGAGACGGTGGACCACTTCCGTGTGGCGCCCGACGCCATCGAGGTGATCCCCAACTTCGTGGACGTCTCGCTGTACGAGCCCGGCCGCTCCCCGTGCCGCAAGCGGATGCTGATGGACGAGAGCGAGAAGCTGATCATGCACGTGTCCAACTTCCGCCCGGTGAAGCGGATCCGCGACGTGGTGCGGATCTTCGCCGGGATCAACCGGAGCCTCCCCTCGCGCCTGGTCTTCGTCGGGGACGGACCGGAGCGGCCGGAGGCTGTGGACGAGGCGGCGGAGCTGGGGGTCTCGAACCGGGTGATCTTCCTGGGGAAGCAGGACTCGGTGGCGGACCTCCTGGCGTGCGCGGACCTCCTCCTCCTCCCTTCCGAATCGGAGTCGTTCGGGCTGGTGGCGCTGGAGGCGATGTCCGCCGGGGTGCCGGTGGTGGCGAGCTCCGTCGGCGGCCTCCCCGAGGTGGTGGAGGACGGAGTGACCGGGTTCCTGCGGCCGGTGGGAGCCACGGAGGAGATGGCGGGGGCGGCCGTCTCGCTCCTGAGCGACCCGGAACGGTGCGCGGAGTTCAGCCGGACGGCGCGGACCGTGGCGCGGGAGAGGTTCGGGGCCGAGGTGATCGTCCCGCAATACGAGCGCTACTACGAGCGGGTCCTGGCCGGCGAGGCGGAGTCCGGGTGGGTGGCGGTCGCGGGGGGCGCGTGAGCCTTCCGGCCGAGGTGCGCTCGCTCCTGGAAGCGGCGCTCGCGGAGGACGTGGGTCCCGGTGACTGGACGACGCTCTGGACCGTTCCCCCCGGCACGCGGGGGGAGGCGGTGATCGTGACCAAGGGGGAGGGCGTGATCGCCGGGATGGAGGTGTGCCTCGCGGCCTTCCACGCGGTGGATCCGGGGCTGGAGGTGCATCCCCGGGTCCGGGATGGCGACTCCGTGGTCCCCGGAGAGGTGGCGGTGCGGATCCGCGGCGCGGCCGGGTCCATCCTCACCGCGGAGCGGACGGCGCTCAACTTCCTCCAGCAGCTCTCCGGGGTGGCGACCCTCACCCGGCGCTACGCGGACGCGGTGGCCGGGACCGGGGCGCGGATCATCGACACCCGCAAGACGACGCCGGGGATGCGCCGCCTGGAGAAGGAGGCGGTGCGCGCGGGCGGGGGCGCGAACCACCGGCTGGGGCTGCACGACATGGTGCTCATCAAGGACAACCACATCGCCGCCGCGGGGGGGATCGCCGCCGCCGTGCGTGCGGTGCGGGAGCGCAACGTGCACGGCCTGAAGGTGGAGGTCGAGACCACCACCCCGGAGGAGGTGGAGGAGGCGCTAGGGGCCGGGGTGGACCGCATCATGTTCGACAACATGCCAGTGCCGCTGCTGGCGCGGATGGTCGAGCGCGTCCGCTCCACGGGGGCCGGGCGTCCCGAGACCGAGGCTTCGGGGGGGATCACGCTCGACACCGTCCGGGCGGTGGCGGAGACGGGGGTGGACTTCATCTCGGTGGGCGCCCTGACGCACTCGGCTGCGGCGCTCGATCTCTCGCTGCGGCTCCGGCAGCTCTGATGATCGCCGGCGGAACGGTTGAGCTGCCTCTGGACTGTGGGTCCGGGTGTCTCCCCGGATGACGGAGGTCCGCGCATCACGGTGGGAGGGCCGGACGGCGGAGGCGCTGGCGGCGGAGTGGGGGATTCCGGCTCTCCACCTCTTCGAGCGGGTGGGCTCCACCAACGACGCGGCGCGCGCGCTGGCGGAGGAGGGCGTGCCCGCGGGGACGGCGGTGCTGGCGGAGGAGCAGACGGCGGGGCGGGGGAGGGGAGGGCGCAGGTGGGTGTCCGCGCCCGGGCTGGGGATCTGGCTCTCCATGGTCCTCCGCCCCTTCGAGCTCCCCTCGCCGGGGCTCCTCCCCCTCCGCATGGGGATTGCCGCGGCGGCGGTGCTGGAGCCGTTCGCCCGCCCGGGCGCCGTGCAGGTGAAGTGGCCCAACGACCTGCTGGTGGCGGGGCGCAAGCTGGGCGGGATCCTGTGCGAGGGGAGCTGGGAGTCGGCCGCTCCGGCCTTTGTCGTGGCGGGGATCGGGATCAACGCCGGTCACCTGCCGGACGACTTCGCGGAGGAGCTACGCCCTCACGCCACCTCGCTGCGCATCGCGTCCGGGTGGTCCCCGCCCCGGGCGGAGGTTGCCGGGGCCCTGGCGAGGACGCTCGCCGCGCTCCCTGCCCGCTTCGCGGCGACACTCGACGAGCGGGAGCTGGGGGAGATGGAGCGGCGCGACGCGCTTCGCGGAAGGGAGGTCCAGGTGAGTGGCGACCCACCCGTCTCGGGGACGGCGCTCGGGATCAACCCGCACGGAGCCCTCCTGGTGCGCACCGGAGCGGGGGTGCTCCGTGCGGTGCGATCAGGGACCGTACGCCTCGCCGCGCCCCTGCCGGGGGAGTCCCCCTTCTACGCCCCGTCCGGGTGACCGGCGCCGCCGACTCCCGGTCGCTCAACGCCGTCCGCCGCTGGGGGTACCGCATCCTTCCCAGGGACGGCTTCTCGTACCTCCTCGACACCCGCCCGCGGGAGTGGCCGTCGTGGCAGGGTACGCCGCCGTGGGGTTCCTCCTCGCCACCAGGCGCGACGTGAGGGCGGGGGAGGCTCCTTGGGAGTGCTCATCCTCTAGATCGCGGTACTCTCCGGCCGGAGGTGTGGAGAATACCGCGTAATTCACGTCTGGTCTCCCCTTGACGCAAGCGCGCTCCTGCTCTATCTCTAATCAGGCGTAAATTAAGCTGTAACCTCCTCGTCTGGGTCGGAAAGCCAACGTTCCCCGGAATCTCCAGTCGCAGAACGCCACCGGCGGCGGCTCACCGGACCTCCAGGAGGGCGGCCGGGACGCCCGGGATCCGTCCACCGTCGCGGTCCCATACATATCCGGCAGGTGAACCCGGTGGGGAACCGACGCTCCGCCCGGACCTGCGCGACCGCCGTGAACACTCAGAGCAGAGGACGCGATGATCCTGGCAGCCCCACCGGAACCGCGCGAGAAGATGCGGACCGCCACCTGGGCGCGGACGATCAAGCCCTCGGTCATCAACGAGATGCTCGCGCTGACCGCGCGACCGGACATTGTCTCCTTCGCCCTCGGCCTCCCCGCGCCGGAGCTTTTCCCACGTGAGGCGTACGCGCGCGCCGCAGAGCGCGTGCTCGCCACCGATCCCCGCGCGCTCCAGTACGGTCCCTCCTACCGTCCGCTGAAGGCGCAGATCGCCGAGCTCATGAAGCGTCGGGGGGTGGAGTGCCGCCCGGAGCAGGTGGTCCTCACCTCGGGGGCGCACCAGGCGCTGAGCATCCTCTCGCGCTTCCTGCTCGATCCGGGTGGACAGGTGCTCCTGGAGCGGGTGGCGTACACCGGGTTCCAGCAGGTGATCGAGCCGTTCCAGCCCGAGCTGCTGGTGGTTCCCACCGGGCTGGACCACGGGATCAACGTGGACGCGGTGGAGGCGTACCTCGCCAGCGGGGCCACCCCGGCCTTCATGTACGTGGTGAGCGACGGACACAACCCGCTGGGGGTCTCCATCTCCCGAGAGAGCCGCGACCGTCTGGTGGAGCTGGCGCGCCGCTACGGCGTGCCGATCGTGGAGGACGATGCGTACGGGCTCCTGCACTACGACGACGGCGACGCGGAGATCCTCCCGATGCGGGCGCAGGAGGACCGATGGGTCTTCTACGTGGGGTCGTTCTCGAAGATCCTCGCTCCGGGGGCCAGGATCGGGTGGATCATCGCCCCCGAGGAGCTCGCGCGGGTCCTCTCCGGGATCAAGGACACGTGCGACCTCGACATGAACACCTTCGCCCAGCGCACCGTTTCCGCTTTCATCGAGGACGGCAACCTGGACGGGCACGTGGAGATGCTCCGCGAGGAGTACCGTGCCCGGCGCGACCTGATGGACGCCATGCTCCGGGCTCACTTCCCGGCGGGGACACGCTGGCGGGTGCCGAGCAACGGCGCGCTGATCTGGGCGGAGCTCCCGGAGGAAATCGACTGCGGGAAGCTCCTCCCCGTCGCGGTGGAGACGGAGCGGGTGGCGTACGTACCCGGGCACGCCTTCGCCTCCGACGGGACGCGGTACGCCCGCAACTGCATGCGCCTGAACTTCTCCTTCCCGGGCCGGGCGGAGATCGAGCAGGGGATGAAGGCCCTCGGCCGCGTGCTGCGCGCGGAACGGGACTGACCCTTCTTCCCTGGAAGGAAGACGACCGATTCAGGGACGCTCCGCGTCCCTTCCGAATAGCATCATCGATGACCGACCTCTCCAAGCGGCTGGAGCAGCTCTCACCGGCGAAGCGGGCACTGCTGGAGAAGCTGGGCCGGCAGGGCACGGCCGCGCCCGCGGCGACGGCCGCCGTGGCCGCGCGGCGAAAAGGGGGACCCGTCCCGCTCTCTTCGGGGCAGCAGCGTCTCTGGTTCCTGGACCGCATGGAGCCGGGGACGCCGCTGTACACCATCCCCGCGGTGTACCGCCTGCGGGGCCGGGTGGATCCGCGGGCGCTGGAGCAGGCGCTGCGCGGGGTGGCGGAGCGCCACGAGGCGCTGCGCACCGTCTTCCGCGTGTCCGACGGAGATCCTCTCCAGGTGGTCCTTCCGCGGGGGAGCTTCCCGCTGGGGATCGTCGACTTCCGCGCCCTCTCCCCTGCGGAGCGCGAGGCCCGGGTGAGCGGGAGCGTGCAGATCTGGCTCCGGGCGCCCTTCGACCTGGTGGCCGGGCCGCTCGCGCGGGCCCTCCTGGCGCGCACGGGGGACGAGGAGTGGATCTTCGCGCTGGCGCTGCACCACATCGTCTCCGACGGCTGGTCTCAGGGGATCCTCTTCCGCGAGCTGCGCGCGCTCTACGCCGCCGCGGCGGTGGGCGAGGCGCCGTCGCTCCCCGCGCCGGCGCTGCAGTACCCGGACTTCGCCGCCTGGCAGCGGGAGTGGCTGCGGGGGGTAGAGGTGCGGGAGCAGCTCGCCTGGTGGCGGGAGCGCCTGGCCGACCTCCCGCCCCCGCTTGAGCTCCCCACCGACCGGCCCCGCCCCTCCTCGCAGAGCTTCCGCGGCGCCAAGCACGTCTTCACCCTCCCCGGGGAGGTCGAGCACTCCCTCGCCGGGCTGGCGCGCTCGGAGGGGGCGACGCTCTTCATGGCGCTCCTCGCTGGCTTCCAGCTCCTCCTGTCGCGCTACACCGGGACGGAGGACGTGGTGGTCGGCTCCCCGGTCGCCGGGCGCAACCGGGCCGAGACCGAAGGGATCCTGGGCTTCTTCGTCAATACGCTGGTCCTCCGTACCGACCTCTCGGGGGATCCCGCCTTCCGCGGCCTCCTCCGCCGGGTCCGCGAGACCACGCTGGGGGCTTACGCCCACCAGGACCTTCCGTTCGAGAGGCTGGTGGAGGAGCTGCGTCCCGACCGCTCGCTCCACCACAGCCCGCTCTTCCAGGTCATCTTCGCGTTCCAGAACGCACCCGGGGAGTCGCTCTCCCTCGCGGGCGTGGAGGCCGAGCTGGTGATCGGCGACCTGGGGGTCTCCATCGCCGACCTGGACTTCCAGATCGAGCGCGGCCCGGCCGGGCTCCGCACCGTGATTCGCTACAGCACCGACCTGTTCGACCGGGCGACGATCGAGCGTCTGTCCGAGCGCTACGTGTGCCTGCTGCGGGGCGCGGCGGAGCGCCCTGACCGGCGCGTCTCCGCCATCCCCCTGGTGGAGGAGGAGGAGCGGGCGCGGGTGCTGGGGGAGTGGGGCCGCGCTCCCCGCTCGTTCGAGGCGCGGCCGGTGCACCGGTTGTTCGCCGATCAGGCGGCGCGCACCCCGGCAGCCGTGGCCGTCGTGGCGGGGGACGAGCAGATCACCTACGCGGAGCTGGACCGGCGCGCCAACCGGCTGGCGCACTACCTCCGGGCGCGCGGCGTGGGTCCCGAAGTGCGGGTGGGCATCTGCCTGGAGCGGGGGCCGGAGATGCTGGCGGCCGTGCTCGGGGTGCTCAAGGCCGGGGGCGCATACGTCCCCCTGGACCCCTCCTACCCGGCGGAGCGACTCGCGTGGATCCTGGAGGACGCGGCGGCTCCGGTGCTCGTGACGCAGGAGAGTCCGGCCTCCGCTCTCCCGCCGCACACAGCCGACGTCGTGCTCCTGGACGCCGACCGGGAGCGGATCGACGTGGAGCCGGGGGACGAGCCCGACGACCGGACCGGGCCGGAGAGCCTGGCGTACGTGATCTACACCTCGGGCTCCACCGGCCGCCCCAAGGGGGTGCTCGTGGAGCACGCCAGCCTCGCCAACCTCGTGCTGGCCGCACGGGAGCGGTTCGGCTTCGAGGGAAGCGACCTGGTCCCGGTGCTTGCCTCGTACGCCTTCGATATCTGGGCGTTCGAGTCACTGGTCCCGCTGGTGTCCGGGGGAGCGGTGAGGGTGGTCGCGGCGGAAGGGGTGCTGGACGCGGAGCACCTGGTGGACGAGCTGCGGGACGCGACCGTCGTCCACGCGGTGCCGGCGCTGATGCGTGTGATGGTAGAGGCGGTGCGCGCGCGGGGTGGGGAGACTCACCGGAGGCTGCGGCTGGTCTTCACCGGCGGCGATCTGGTCCCGGCGGACCTCCTCGCCGGGATCGACCAGGCTCTCCCGGGAGCGGAGGTCCACATCCTCTACGGCCCCACGGAGGGGACGATCGTGGCGGCCTCGTATGCCGTCCGCGAGGGAGAGCCACCGGAGCGGCACCCGGTGGGCCGCCCGCTCCCCAATGTCTCGCTGTACGTGTGCGACTCGTGGGGGAACGCCCTTCCGGACGGGATCCCCGGCGAGCTGTTCATCGGCGGCGCGGGGGTGGCGCGCGGGTACCTCGCGCGCCCCGAGCTGACGGCAGAGAAGTTCCTCCCGGATCCGTTCGGCGGCAGGCCGGGCGCGCGTCTCTACCGCACGGGGGACCGCGTGTGCTGGAACGCGAGCGGGGTGCTGGAGTTCATCGGGCGGGTGGACGAACAGGTCAAGGTGCGCGGGTTCCGGATCGAGCCGGGCGAGGTGGAGAGCGTCCTCGCCCGTCACCCGGCGCTGCGCGAGGCGGCGGTGCTGGCGCGCCGGGACGGGGGCGGCGAGGCGCGCCTGGTGGCGTACGTGGCTCCGGCGGAATCGCCGGTCTCCATCCGTGAGCTGAGGAGCTTCCTGGCGGGGCGTCTCCCCGAATACATGGTCCCCACCGCCTTCGTCTTCCTCGAATCGCTCCCCCTGACGCCGACCGGAAAGGTGGACCGCCTCGCACTGCCGGCTCCCGACGACGCGGCGGGTGAGCCGGCGGAGCACGCGGAGCCGCGCACGCCCGCGGAGGAGATCCTCGCCGGGATCTGGGCGGAGGTGCTGGGAGTCGGGCGCGTGGGGATCCACGACAACTTCTTCGACCTGGGCGGCCACTCGCTGCGCGCGTACCAGGCGGTCTCCCGGGTGCGCGCGGTGCTGGGGGTGGACCTGCCGGTACGGGCTCTCTTCGAGGCTCCCTCGGTGGCCGGGGTCGCCGAGCGGATCGAGGCCGCGCGCCGGGAGCGGGAGGGCACCGCGTTCCCTCCTCTCCGGCCGGCGCGGCGCGACGGTGCGCTTCCGCTCTCCTTCGCGCAGGAGCGTCTCTGGTTCCTCTACCGGATGGAGCCGGAGAGCAGCGCCTACAACATGCCCTTCGTCCTGCGCCTCCGGGGCAAGGCCGACGTGACCGCGCTCCGGGTGGCGCTCAACGGCCTGGTGGCGCGGCACGAGTCGCTGCGCACCGTCTTCTCCGCCGCGGACGACGTCCCCGTGCAGCGCATCCTCCCCGCGTCGGTGGTCCCGCTCCCGGTGGAGGACCTGGCCGCCCTGCCGGAGGCGGAGCGCGAGCCGGCGGTGCAGGAGAGGGTGGAGGCGGAGGCGCGCCTCCCCTTCGACCTGATGGAGGGGCCCGTCTTCCGCGCCCGCCTGCTCCGCCTCGATGCCGACGAGCACCTGCTCGTGGTGAACATGCACCACATCGTCAGCGATGGGTGGAGCATGGGGGTGCTCTTCCGCGAGCTGGGCTCGCTGTACGCATCGCTCGTCGAGGACCGCCCGTCCGCTCTCCCCCCGCTCCCCGTGCAGTACGCCGACTTCGCCGTCTGGCAGCACGAGTGGCTGTGCGGCGAGGTCCTGGAACGTCAGGTGGAGTGGTGGCGGGAGCGCCTGGCCGGTGCTCCCCCGATGCTGGAGCTCCCGACCGACCGCCCGCGCATCGCTGCCGGAAGCCGTCCGGCAGGGCGGGTGCGCTTCGCCGTGCCCGCGGAGACCGCGGCGTCGCTGCGGGTGGTGTCGCGGCAGGAGGGGTCCACCGTCTTCACGACTGCACTCGGGGCGTTCCAGGTCCTCATGGCCCGCTACAGCGGGGAAGAGGACGTGGTGGTGGGTACGCCGAGCGCGGGCCGTACCCACGCGGAGCTGGAGCGGGTGGTGGGCTTCTTCGTCAACACCCTCGCCATGCGGGCCGAGCTGGGAGGCAATCCGACGGTCCGGGAGATGCTCGGGAGGGCAAAGGAGACCGTCCTGGGCGCGCACGCCTACCAGGACGTTCCATTCGAGCGGCTGGTGCGGGAGCTCCACCCGGACCGGAGCGCGGGGAGGAACCCTCTCTTCCAGGTGTTGCTCTCCTACCGGAACGGCGCCGTGGACGCACCGCAGCTCCCCGGGCTGACGGTTTCCCTGGCGGAGGTGAGCCCCCCCTCCGCCAAGTTCGACCTCTCCGCCGAGCTCGTGGACTCCCCGGAGGGGATGTCCGGGGCGCTGGTGTACGACGCCGGGCTCTTCGATGCCGCCACGGCCGAGCGGATGGCCGGCCACTTCGTCACGCTCCTGGAAGGGATCGCAGCACGGCCGGACGCGCGCGTTTCGGAGCTGCGGCTCCTCGCGGCCGGGGAGCGGCGTCAGGTCGTGGAGGAGTGGAACGACACGGCGCGGGAGTATCCGCGCGACGCCTCCATCCACGGACTCTTCTCCGCCCGGGCGGCGCGGAATCCCGGCGCGGTCGCGGTGAGCTTCGAGGGCGCCTCTCTCACCTACGCCGAGCTGGATACCCGCGCCGATCGGCTCGCCCGCCTCCTGCGCCGCCGCGGCATCGGACCGGAGTCGCGGGTAGGAGTGTGCATCGAGCGCTCCCCCGAGATGGTGGTCGCCCTCCTCGGGATCCTCAGGGCCGGCGGCGCCTACGTGCCCCTCGACCCCTCCTACCCCGGGGAGCGTCTCCGCCTGATGCGGGAGGACGCGGCGGTGGGGACGGTGCTTACCCTCGCCCGGCTCCGCGATCGCGTACCGGAGCCGGTGGAGGTGGTGTGCCTGGATGCGCTGGAGGACGCACCCGAAGACGTGAGCGGGCCCGCCGCGGAGCTGGACACCGCGCCGGACGGCCTGGCGTACGTGATGTTCACCTCCGGCTCCACCGGACGCCCCAAGGCCGTGGGGGTCACCCACCGGAACGTCGTGCGCCTGGTGCAGGGCGCGGAGTACGCGAGCTTCGGGCCGGAAGAGGTGTTCCTCCAGCTCGCCCCGCTCGCCTTCGATGCCTCCACGCTGGAGATCTGGGGGCCGCTCCTCAACGGGGGGCGCCTGGTGATCTTCCCCCCGGTCACTCCCGCGCCGGAGGAGGTCGCGGCGGTGCTGCGGCGCGAGCGGGTAACGACGCTCTGGCTCACCGCCGCCCTCTTCCACCGCATGGTGGACGAGTGCCCCGGGGGACTCGCTCCGGTCCGGCAGCTCCTGGCGGGGGGAGACGTCCTGTCGCCGGCGCACGTCCGGGAGTTCCTCCGCGCGCACCCGCGCTGCCGCCTGATCAACGGGTACGGCCCCACGGAGAACACCACCTTCTCCTGCTGCCACACGGTGGCGTGCGCGGACGGTGCGTCGATCCCGATCGGGCGGCCGATCACCCACAGCCGCGCCCACGTGCTGGACGCCTCGGGGGAGCCCGCCCCGGTGGGGGTGCCCGGAGAGCTCTTCGTCGGGGGCGATGGGGTGGCCAGGGGATACCTCCGCCGTCCCGATCTCACGGCGGAGCGGTTCGTTCCGGATCCGTTCTCCGCGGAGCCCGGGGCGCGGTTGTACCGCACCGGCGACCGGGTCCGCTGGCGCCCGGACGGAGCGCTCGAGTTCCTCGGACGGGTGGACCGGCAGGTCAAGGTGCGTGGCTTCCGGATCGAGCCCGGCGAGGTGGAGGCCGTTCTGGCCGGACACCCGCGGGTGCGCGACGCGGCGGTGGTGGTGGGGGAGGACGCCGCGGGGGAGAGGCGCCTGGTGGGGTACGCCGCCCCGCCGGAGGGGGAGCAGGTCGGGACGGCGGAGCTGCGGGCGTACCTCCGGGAGCGCCTCCCCGAGCACATGGTCCCCGCCGCGCTGGTGGTGCTGGACGCGCTCCCGCTCACCCCCAGCGGAAAGATCGACCGGCGGGCCCTCCCCGCGCCCGATACGCTCCCCGACGGGGAGGGCACGGTCGAGCCGCGCACCCCGACGGAGGAGATCGTCGCCGGGATCTGGGCGGATGTCCTCTGCGTGGAGCGGGTGGGGATCCACGACAGCTTCTTCGACTTGGGGGGGCACTCCCTCCTGGCCACCCGGATCGTGTCCCGCGTACGGAGCGTCCTGGGAGTGGAGCTCCCGCTCCGGCTCCTCTTCGAGGCGCCCACGGTGGCCGCGCTGGCCGCGCAGGTGGACCGGGCGGCCGACCACGTGGGCGGACCGCCACCCCCTCCGGTCGCCCCGGTCCCGCGCGACGCCCCGCTCCCGCTGTCGTTCTCTCAGCAGCGGCTCTGGTTCCTGGACCGGATGGAGCCGGTCAATCCGTACTACAACGTCCCCTTCGCGCTCCGCCTGGCGGGTCCCCTGGACGCCGCGGTACTCGAGAGCGCGCTGAGGGAGACGGTGCGGCGCCACGAGTCGCTGCGCACGGTCTTCCGGTCCACGGACGCCAGGCCGGAGCAGGTGGTCCTCCCCGGGATCCCTTTCTCGCTGCTCGTGGAGGATCTGTCGTCGCTCCCGGCTCCGGAGCGCGAGGAGGCCGTGCGGCGGCTGGCTTTCGCGGAGACCCGGCTCCCCTTCGACCTGGAGGCGGGGCCGCTCTTCCGCGCCCGGCTGCTCCGGCTCGGGGAGGGTGAGCACGTCCTCCTCCTGACCCTGCACCACATCGTCAGCGACGCCTGGTCGTTCGGCGTGCTGTACCGGGAGGTATCGGAGCTTTACCGCGCCTTCGCCCGGGGGGAGCCGTCGCCGCTCCCGGAGCCGGCGGTCCAGTACGCCGACTTCGCCGCGTGGCAGCGGGAGTGGCTCGCGGGCGAGGCTCTGGAGCGGCAGCTCGACTACTGGCGTGGCCGCCTCGCCGGGGCGCCCGCGCTGCTGGAGCTGCCGACGGACCGCCCCCGGCCTCCCGTGCAGACGCACGACGCCGGGCGCCACCCCTTCGTGCTCCCGGCGGCGCTGGCGGAGTCGCTCCGGGCTCTCGGCCGGCGGGAGGGGGCGACGCTGTTCATGGTCCTCCTCGCCGCGCTGGACGCGGTGCTGCGGCGCTACTCCGGAGAGGACGACGTGGTGGTGGGGACGCCGATCGCGGGGCGGACGCGGGCCGAGACGGAGGGGATGGTCGGCTTCTTCGTCAACATGCTCCCGCTGCGGGTGGACCTGTCCGGGGATCCGTCCTTCCGGGAGCTGCTGGGGCGGGTTCGCGAGACGACGCTCGGCGCCTACGCCCACCAGGACGTCCCCTTCGAGCGGGTGATCGAGGAGCTGCGCATCCCGCGCAGCCTCAGTCACAGCGCGGTCTACCAGGTGGCGATCGTCCTCCACAACACCGCCCGGAACCGGATCGACATCCCGGGGGTGGAGGTGGAGCCGGTCGACGTGTTCAACGGGCTGTCGGCGTTCGACCTGGCGCTCGGCGCGACCGAGACGGCGGAGGGGATCGCCTGCGGGCTGATCTTCAACACCGGCCTCTTCGACGAGGCCACGGTGGAGGCGATGGGGCGCATGCTCCGGCAGGTCCTGGAGCGCGCCGCCGCGGATCCCGCCCGTCCCCTCTCCCGGCTCTCGGAGCTGCTCGACGACGAGCGCCGCCTCATCTTTGACTGGAGCGCCGCGGCCGGGGAGCTCCCCTCAGCGCCCGTCCACGAGCGCTTCCGCCTCCAGGCCGGGCGCACTCCGGACGCCCCCGCCGTCCTCCAGGAGGGAGCGGAGCCCCTCACCTACGCGGAGCTCGACCGCCGTTCCGACCGCCTCGCCCGGGTCCTCCTGCGCCTCGGCGTCGCGCCCGAGACGCGCGTGGGGATCTGCCTGGAGCGCTCCCCGGAGATGCTCGTCGCCCTGCTCGGCGTGCTAAAGGCCGGCGGCGCCTACGTCCCGCTCGATCCCGCCTATCCGGCCGAGCGCCTGGCCTACATGCTCCGGGACAGCGGCGCGCGCGTGCTCCTGACCCACTCCGTGCTCCGCCACCAGATCTCCGCTACGGGCGTCCACCTCGTCTGTCTCGACGAGGCTGCCCCCGGGGGGTTGCCTCTCACCGGAGACGGGCCCGCGCCGGAGGTCCCGTTCCATCCGGAGAATGGCGCCTACGTCATCTACACCTCCGGCTCCACCGGCAAGCCCAAGGGCGTCCTCGTCCCACACCGGGCGCTTGCCCGCTACGCCTCGGCCGCGGCCGAGCTCTACGGCATCACCCCCGCCGACCGGGTGCTGCAGTTCGCCTCGCTCAGCTTCGACGCCAGCGCCGAGGAGATCTATCCCGCGCTCCTCGGCGGCGCCGCCCTGGTGCTGCGCACCGGGGAGATGCTCGCCAGCGCCGCCACCTTCCTGGAGCGGGTGGAGCGCTGGGGTGTCACCGTGCTGGACCTGCCGACGGCCTACTGGCACGAGCTGGTCGCCGAGCTGCAGCGCGGCGCGGCGCGGCTCCCCGCGTGCGTGCGCCTGGTGATCATCGGTGGCGAGCGAGCGCTCCCGGAGCGGGTGGCCGACTGGCAGCGGCTGGTGGGCGGCGCGGCGCGCCTGGTCAACACCTACGGGCCGACCGAGGCCACCGTGGTCGCCACCCTGGCGGACCTGACCGATAACGGAGCGGTGCCCGCCCCCGCGGAGCCGCCGCTGCCGCCGGTGCCGATCGGCGCGCCGGTGCCGAACGCGCGCGTCTACGCGCTGGACTCCCGGATGGAGCCGGTGCCGGTGGGCGCGCGCGGGGAGCTGTACATCGGCGGGGCAGGGGTGGCGCGGGGCTACCTGGGTCAGCCGGAGCGGACGGCCGAGCGCTTCGTGCCGGACCCGTTTTCGGGAGAGGCGGGGGCGCGGCTGTACCGGAGCGGGGACGTGGTGCGGTGGCGGCGGGAGGGGGTGCTGGAATACCTGGGGCGGATGGACGAGCAGGTGAAGGTGCGCGGCTTCCGGATCGAGCCGGGGGAGATCGAGAGCGTGCTGCTGCGCCACCCTCGGGTGCGCGAGGCGGTGGTCGTCGCACGGGAGGATGAGCCTGGACGGGTGCGGCTGGTGGGCTACGTGGTGGCGGAGGGGGAGGTGCCCACGACGGCGGAGCTGCGGGCGCAGGTGAAGGGGGAGCTGCCGGAGCACCTGGTGCCGGGAGCGTTCGTGGTGCTGGCTGTGCTGCCGAAGACGGGGAGCGGGAAGGTGGACCGGCGGGCGCTCCCCGCGCCGGAGGGGGTGGGGGCGCGGGAGGAATACCTGGCACCGCGGACGGCGGTGGAGGCGGGGCTGGCGGAGATCTGGGCGGAGGTGCTGGGGGCGGAGCGGGTGGGGGTGGAGGAGAATTTCTTCGAGCTGGGAGGCCACAGTCTGCTGGCGACGCAGGTGGTGGTGCGGGTGCGGCAGAGGTGGGGCGTGGAGGTGCCGCTGCGGGCGGTGTTCGAGCACCCCACCGTCGCCGGGCTCGCCCTCCTGCTCCCCCGGGACGCCGGGCCTGCGGAGGCGTCGCCGGAGGTGGAGCGCATCGGGGGAGCCGCCTCCGGGCTGGAGGACGGCCTCCTCGGCCGGCTGGACGAGCTCTCCGACGCCGAGGTCGAACGCCTGCTCGCTGGTCTTTCGCCCGACGGGAGCTTCGCGTGAGCCCCCTCGCCGAGGCCACGGCGGGGATGACCCCGGAGCAGAGGCGTACCCTGCTGGCGGAGATGCTCCGCAGGCGGGGCGGGGAGTCGCGCGTCTTCCCGCTGTCGTTCGCGCAGCACCGGCTCTGGTTCCTGGACCGGATGGAGCCAGGGAGCGCCTCGTACAATCTCGCCCGCGCGGCGCGCCTCCTGGGCGACCTGCACACCGGGGTGCTGGAGCGCGCCCTGGGCGAGATCGTCCGCCGCCACGCCTCGCTGCGCACGACGTTCACCACGGTGGCGGGGGAGCCCGCCCAGGTGGTGGCGCCCGCCGGGGAGCTCCACCTCCCCGTGGTCGACGTCCCCGGCGCCACGCCGGAGGAGCGGGACCGGGAGGCGCTCCGCCTGGCCGACGAGGAAGCACGCGCGCCCTTCGACCTGGCGCGGGGCCCGCTCCTCCGCGCCACCCTGCTGCGGCTCGCGGAGCGAGAGCACGTCTTGGTGCTGGTGCTGCACCACATCGTCACCGACGGGTGGTCGATGGGCGTGCTGTTCCGGGAGCTGGCCGCGCTCTACACCGCCTTCTCCCGTGGCGAGCCGTCGCCGCTCCCCGACCTGACGGTCCAGTACCCCGACTTCGCGGCCTGGCAGCGCAAGCACCTCTCCGGCGAGCGCCTGGACGCGCAGACCGCCTACTGGCGGAAACGGCTGGCGGGAGCGCCACCGGCACTCGATCTCCCCGTCGACCGTCCACGCCCCCCGGTGCAGACGCAGCGAGGCGGGGAGGAGCGGCTCCTGATCCCCGCTCCCCTGGTGGAGCGGCTCCGCGACCTCATCCGGAGCGAGGGGGCGACGCTCTTCATGGCGCTCCTCGCCGCGCTCCAGGCGCTCCTGGCGAAGTACGCGGGGCAGGAGGAGGTGGTGGTGGGGATCCCCGTTGCCAGCCGCACGCGGGCGGAGCTGGAAGGGTTGATCGGCTTCTTCGTGAACACCCTCGCCATCCGCACCTCCCTGGCCGGCGACCCGTCGTTCCGCGAGCTGCTCGGGCGCGTCCGGGAAGGGGTGCTGGAGGCGCAGGCGCACCAGGACCTCCCCTTCGAGAGGCTGGTGGAGGAGCTGCGGGTGGAGCGGAGTCTGAGCCGATCGCCGGTCTTCCAGGTGATGTTCGCGCTGCACAGCGCCCCCGCCTCCGACGTCGCCCTCCCCGGGCTCGTCCTGCGGCGCGTGGAGCTGGGGGCCTCCCGGACGGCGAAGTTCGACCTCTCGGTGGAGAGCTTCGAGCGGGAGGACGGCGTGGAGGTGCGCTTCGAGTACAGCGCCGACCTGTTCGAACCCGCGACCGTCGCCCGGATGGCGGGACACTTCGCGGCGCTCCTGCGGCGCGCCGCCGCCGCACCGGACGTGCGCCTTTCCGGGCTCTCCCTCCTCGCCGGGGCCGAGCGGGAGCGGGTGCTGCGGGAGTGGAACGACACCGCCCGCACCTTCGACTCCCGGTGCGCCCACGAGCTGTTCGCGGAGCAGGCGGAACGGACGCCCGGCGCCCCGGCGGTCACCGCCGACGACGCGATCCTCACCTACGCGGAGCTGGACCGGCGCTCCAGCCGGCTCGCCCGCTTCCTGCGCGGGCGGGGGGTCGGTCCGGAGAGCCGCGTCGGGATCTGCCTGGAGCGCGGCGCGGAGATGGTGGTCGCGGTGCTCGGCGTGCTCAGGGCGGGGGGCGCCTACCTCCCGATCGACCCCGCGTACCCGGCCGAGCGGCAGCGCTTCGTGCTCGCGGACGCGGGGATCGCGCTCCTCCTCACCCGGGAGGAGCTGGCGGCGACGCTCCCGGTGAGTGGGGTCGAGACGGTCCTCCTCGACGCCGACGCGGAGCGGATCGCCCGGGAGCCGGACACCGCGCCCGAGGTCCGGGTTTCCGGTGACAACCTGGCGTACGTCATCTATACCTCGGGCTCCACCGGCACCCCCAAGGGGGTCCTGGTCCGGCACGCGGGGTTCGCCAACCTTCTCCTGACCTCCCGCGACGCCTTCGGCCTCGGCCCCGGCGACGTGGTGCCCGTGACCGCCTCGTACGCCTTCGACATCTGGGGTTTCGAGGCGCTGACTCCGCTGATGGTCGGCGGGAGCATCCGGATCGTCTCCCGCGACGAGGTGAGGGACGTGGCGCGTCTGGTGGAGCGGATAGCGGACGCGACCGTGCTGCACGCCGTCCCCGCGCTGATGCGCCAGGTGGTGGCCGCGGTGAGCGCCTCGCCCGGGGGGACGCTCCCGGCGATGCGGCGCGCGTTCGTGGGCGGCGATGCGGTTCCGCCGGAGCTCCTCCCGGAGATGCGGGAGGCGTTTCCGAACGCGGAGGTCCGGGTGCTCTACGGCCCCACCGAGGCCACGATCCTGGCCTCCAGCCACCTTCTCGCCCCCGGCGAGACGGTCGACCGCAACCCGCTGGGGTGCCCGCTCCCGAACGTGCAGGCGTACGTGCTGGATGGGGCGGGGGAGCCGGTGCCGGCGGGCGTCCCCGGTGAGCTGCACATCGGCGGGGCGGGGGTAGCGCGGGGGTACCTGGGGCGTCCGGAGCTGACGGCGGAGAGGTTCGTCCCCGATCCGTTCTCCGGCGAGCAGGGCGCGCGGCTGTACCGCACGGGAGACCGGGCGCGCTGGCGGGCCGACGGG
Source organism: Longimicrobiaceae bacterium (assembly GCA_036260145.1). GTDB lineage: Bacteria > Gemmatimonadota > Gemmatimonadetes > Longimicrobiales > Longimicrobiaceae > JAFAYN01. The sequence continues at coordinate 20,432 of DATAAL010000838.1, forward strand.
ACGCTGGAGTTCCTGGGGCGGACGGACGAGCAGGTGAAGATCCGCGGCTTCCGCATCGAGCCCGGCGAGGTGGAGGCGGTGCTCCGCGATCACCCCGCCGTGCGCGACGCGGTGGTGGTGGCGCGGGAGGACGCCCCCGGCGATCGGCGCCTGGTGGGGTACGTGATCCCCGCCGGCGAGGTGCCCCCGGTCGCGGAGCTGCGGGCCCTCCTGAGGGAGCGCCTCCCCGAGCACATGGTCCCGGCCGCGCTCTCGGTGCTGGACGCCTTCCCGCTCACCCCTGCCGGGAAGATCGACCGCAGGGCACTCCCCGCCCCGGACGGCGCCCGCTCCGGGGCGGAGTACGTCGCCCCCCGCACTCCCGTCGAGGAGATCCTGGCGGGGATCTGGGCCGAGGTGCTCGGCGCGGAGCGCGTGGGCGTCCACGACAACTTCTTCGAGCTGGGAGGGCACTCCCTCCTCGCTACCCGCGTCCAGTCCCGCGTCCGGACCGCGCTCGGGGTGGAGATGCCGCTGCGCGCCCTCTTCGAGGCTCCCACCGTGGCCGGGCTCGCCGCGCTGCTGGAATCGGTCCGCCGGGGTGAGCAGGAGACGGCTCTGCCGCCCCTGGTCCGCGTGCCGAGGGACGGGGATCTCCCGCTCTCCTTCGCGCAGGAGCGCCTATGGGTGATCGACCGTCTCGACCCCGGGAGCCCCGTCTACAACATGCCGGTCGCCCTCCGGCTCTCCGGCCGGCTGGACGCGGCGGCTCTCCGGGCCGCGCTGGACGCGCTCTTCGAGCGACACGAGTCGCTCCGCACCGTCTTCCCCGCTGTGGAGGGCCGGCCGGCGCAGCGCATCCTCCCCCCGGGGCCCGTCCCCTTCGCGCTGGAGGAGCTTCCGGACCTCCCGGCGGTGGAGCGCGCGGCGGCGGCGCTGGACCGGGTCCGCGCGGAGGCACGCCGGTCGTTCGACGTGGAGACCGGGCCGCTCTTCCGGGCCGTGCTCCTGCGCCTCGCCGACGAGGAGCACGTCCTCGCGCTGAACATGCACCACATCGTCTCGGACGGGTGGAGCACGGGGGTGCTCTTCGGGGAGCTGGGGGCGCTGTACGCCGCTCTCGTGGAGGGCCGACCCTCCCCGCTGGCGGAGCTCCCGGTGCAGTACGCGGACTTCGCCGTCTGGCAGCGGGGGTGGCTCCGGGGGGAGATCCTGGAGCGGCAGCTCGCCTACTGGCGGGAAGAGCTGGCCGGGGCCCCGCCGGAGTTGGACCTGCCGACCGACCGGGCGCGTCCGGCCGTCTGGAGCAGCGAGGGTGCCCTGCACGCCTTCGCCCTCCCGCCGGAGCTCCGCGCCGGGCTGCAGGCGCTGGCCCGCCGGGAGGGGGCCACGCTGTTCATGGCGCTCCTCGCCGCCTTTCAGGCCCTCCTCGCCCGGTACGCCGGGGAGGAGGAGGTGGTGGTGGGGACGCCGGTGGCGGGGCGCACCCGCGAGGCGCTGGAGGGAGTGGTCGGCTTCTTCGTGAACACCCTGGCGCTGCGGGGCGATCTCTCGGGCGACCCCTCCTTCCTGCGGTGCCTCGCCCGGGTCCGGGAGGCGACCCTGGGCGCGTACCAGCACCAGGACCTCCCCTTCGAGCGGCTGGTGGAGGAGCTGCACCCCGAGCGGAGCCTGAACCGGAACCCGGTGTTCCAGGTGATGTTCACCCTGCAGAGCACGGGGGCGCCGGTGCCGGAGCTCCCCGGGGTTACGGCCAGCCCGCTGGAGACCGGGAGCTACGCCGCGAAGTTCGACCTGGCGCTCGGGGTCGCCGACGAGGGTGATCGGCTCCTGGCCGGCCTCGGGTACGCCGCCGCGCTCTTCGACGCCGCGACGGTCGAGCGGATGGCGGGGCACCTCCGGACGCTCCTGGAGCGGATCGTCGCCCGGCCCGAGGCGTGCCTCTCGGAGCTCTCGCTCCTGGGAATGGAGGAGGAGCGGCGCCTCCTGGTGGAGTGGAACGACACCGCGACCCCGCTCCCGCCGGACCTCCGCGCCCACGACCTGGTCTCCGGGTGGGCGGAACGGGATCCCGACGCCGTTGCGGTGCGGTTCGGCGGGGAGACGCTCAGGTACGGGGAGCTGGAGGCGCGCTCCAACCGGCTGGCGCGGTACCTGGCCGGACTCGGCGTGCGGCCGGAGACGCCGGTGGCGATCTGCATGGAAGCGTCGCCGGAGATGGTGGTGGGGGTGCTGGCCGTCCTCAAGGCCGGAGGCGCCTACGTGCCGCTGGATCCGGCCTACCCCGCCGAGCGGCTCCGGACGGTGCTGGAGGACGCTGCCGCCCCGGTGCTCCTCACCCGGTCGCGCCTGGCGGACCGGCTCCCGGCGCGGGGCGCCCGCGTGGTGAGCCTGGACACGGAGTGGGAGCGCATTTCCCGGGAGAGCGACACCCGGATGGACGGCGGGGCCCTCCCGGAGAACCTGGCGTACGTGATCTACACCTCCGGCTCCACGGGAAAGCCCAAGGGGGTGCGTGTCGAGCACCGCAACCTGGGCAACCTCCTCCTGACCGGGCGCCACGCCTTCGGCATGGGTCCGGGTGATCTCGCGCCGGGGCTCTCGTCCTTCGCCTTCGACATCTGGGCGCTGGAGGTGCTGATGCCGCTGGCCTCCGGCGGAGCGACCCGCATCGTGCCACGCGACCGGGTGGCGGAGGTGGAGTGGCTGGCCCGGGAGATCGGCGACGTGACCACGCTGCACGCCGTGCCGGCACTGATGCGGCAGCTCGCGGCGGCGGTCAGGGACGCCGGCCCCGACATGCTCCCGCGACTGCGGCGGGTCTTCGTGGGAGGCGATGCCGTGCCGCCGGACCTGCTCGCGGAGATGACGGCGGCTTTCCCTGCCGCCACCGTCCACGTGCTGTACGGACCGACAGAGGGAACCGTGGTGTGCGCCGCCTACCCGGTCCCCGCGGACGACGCGACCGAGGGGCAGATGATCGGCGCCCCGCTCCCCGGCTTCCGGCTGTACGTGGTGGACCGGTCGGGTGCGCCGGTCCCGACGGGTGTCCCGGGAGAGCTGTGCATCGGGGGGGTGGGGGTGGCACGCGGGTATCTCGGACGCCCGGAGCTGACGGCGGAGAAGTTCGTCCCCGACCCCTTCAGCGGGGATCGGGGGGCGCGCCTCTACCGCAGCGGGGACCGGGCGCGGTGGCGGGCGGGCGGGAGCGTGGAGTTCCTCGGGCGGATCGACCAGCAGGTGAAGATCCGCGGCTTCCGCATCGAGCCCGGCGAGGTGGAGGCAGTGCTCCGCGACCACCCCGCCGTGGGCGATGCGGTGGTGATCGCCCGGCAGGACGTCCCGGGCGAGCTGCGGCTGGTGGGGTACGTGGCCGCGGCCGGCGACGCGCGACCCGCGGCCGGCGACCTGCGCGCGTACCTGAAGGAGCGCCTCCCGGAGCACATGGTCCCCGCGGCGTTGGTGGTGCTGGACGCCTTCCCCCTCACCCCGACCGGGAAGGTCGACCGGCGAGCGCTCCCCGCGCCCGAGGGTGCGAGCCCCCTCGACGCGCAGCGGTTCGTCGCGCCGCGTACGCCGACGGAGGAGCTGCTGGCGGAGATCTGGGCGGAGGTGCTCGGGAGGGACCTCGTCGGGGCGCGCGACAGCTTCTTCGAGCTGGGCGGCCACTCCCTGATGGCGACCCGCCTTGCTTCCCGCGTCCGGGGCGCGCTGGGGGTGGCGCTCCCGGTCCGCGCCGTCTTCGAGGCACCCACCGTGGCGGAGCTGGCCGAGCGCGTGGATGCGCTGCGCCGGGCGGGCGCGGGGATCCAGCTCCCCCCGCTGGCTCGCCGCGGACCGGCCGAGGGAGACTTCCTGCTCTCCTTCGCGCAGGAGCGGCTCTGGATGCTGCACCAGATGGACCCGGAGAGCAGCGCCTACAACATGCCGTTCTGCCTGCGCCTGGAGGGAGAGCTGGATGTGGGCGCGCTCCGGTCGACGCTGGACACCCTGGCCGCCCGCCACCCCGCGCTCCGCACCACCTTCCCCGAGGTAGGCGAGAGGCCGGTGCAGCGCGTCGTGCCGCCGGCCCCGGCGCCGCTCGTGGTGGAAGACCTCGCCGGCCTCCCGGAGGAGGAGCGCCGCGAGCGCGCCCGCGCCCGGGCGGTGGAGGAGGCGCGGCGCCCGTTCGACCTCGCCGGGGGGCCGCTCTTCCGGGCCGCGCTCCTCCGCCTGGCGGAAGACGAGCACCATCTCCTCCTCTCGCTCCACCACATCGTGGGCGACGGATGGAGCATCGGCGTGGTGTTCCGGGAGCTGGGGGCAGTCTATGCGGCTCTCTACGACGGCCGCCCCGTGCCGCTCGCCGAGCCCGCGGTGCGTTACACCGACTATTCGACCTGGCAGCGGGAGTGGCTCTCCGGGGAGGTGCTGGAACGGCAGGCCGCCTGGTGGCGCGGGCACCTCGCGGGGGCGCCGCCCGTTCTGGACCTCCCGACCGACCGGCCGCGCCCCCCGGTCCGGAGCTCGCGGGGGGCCGAGCACCGCTTCGCGCTCTCCCC
>DATAAL010000839.1:0-8844 GCA_036260145.1 Longimicrobiaceae bacterium
CGCGGCGATCAGCGATTGGGCGGCGGGTGACAGGACGTCACTCCGCCGCACGATCACCCGGTCGCGGTCCACCGCAGCTGGAACTCCAGCTCGTCCTCGCCCCCGGACCGCTCGTGCTCGATGCTGACCCGCGCGTCCGCCGGGACGGTGAGCCGCTCCCCCGCCACCTGGATCGAGAACGGCTTCCCCTGCTCCATCGCGTCCGCGAGCCGCCGCAGCTTCGCCGCGAAGTCCTTCCTGGAGTACACCCTGTCGACGTCCCGGTCCTGCGCCTCGCTCATGGGCCTCTCCGCTGAGAGTCGTGTAACGGATGGGAATGCGGACCCGGTTCACGCATGCCGCGCCCTCAGCGCTCCAGCACCAGCGTGACCGGACCGTCGTTGACCAGCTCCACCTGCATCATCGCGCCGAACTCCCCGGTCTCCACCCGCCGCCCGCTGGCGCGCAGCAGCTCCAGGAAGCGCTCGTACAGGGGGATGGCGGTCTCCGGCCGGGCCGCCTCCACGAAGCTGGGGCGCCGCCCCCTGCGCGCGTCCCCGTAGAGGGTGAACTGGGAGACCACCAGCAGCGCCCCGCCGGCCTCCTCCACCGAGCGGTTCATCTTCCCCTCGTCGTCGGGGAAGATGCGCAGCCCCACCACCTTCTCGGCCATCCAGGCGAGCGCCTCCTCGGTGTCCGCGTCGGTGAAGCCGACCAGGAGGAGGAGCCCCCGGCCGATCTCGCCGGTGGCGCGCCCCTCTACCGTGACGCGGGCGCGGGAGACTCGCTGCAGGACGACGCGCATGCGGTGCGGACGGGCGGATGCAGGCCGGGGGAACCGGGAGTCGCGGGCGGGAAGCCAGGGCCGCGCGGTGGGTGGAGGGCGCCGGGACCGGACCCCGCGGCCGGCAGGTAGCCGCGTCCCCTCCGGTCGGCCGACGCCCTCAGAGCCCGCGCCCCCCGCGCCCCTTCATCTCCCGCTTGCGAGCGTCGTGCTCCCGGCGGAGCTGGTCGTAGCGCTCGCGCTGCTCCGGGGTCAGCACCGCGCGGATCTCGCTGCGGGTGGAGTCGACCATGGCGCGCAGCGCCGCTCCCTCGGTGTCCCAGAACTGGCGGGTCTGGGCACGGCGGCGCTCCAGGATGGCGTCCACCCGTTCCCGCTGCTCCGGAGTGAGGTCGAGCCGGTCCAGGATCCGCCCGCGGCGCTCTCCGTCCCTCCCCTCGCACTCCGCCGGCGGAAGGGGAGTGTGCGCCTCCAGCGCCCGGTCCAGGGCGAAGCCGCCCACCATCCCGGTCCCGAAGGTGACGGCCAGGAGGAGGCCGCCGAGGAACTTCATGCGGCGTGCGTTCATCGCGGGTCCTCAACGGCGAGGAGGAGGTCGGAAGAGGTGGGAGGCTGCTCCTCCAGCGCGAGGAGCGAGACCGGGGCGCCGAGCCCCAGCTCGTCCACCACGTTGCGCTGCGGGACGGCCGCCTCCGCCCCGGGGCGGGACCAGGTCATCACGCCCAGGCTGACGGCGCACACCACCGCGGCGGCGGTCAGCGTCGGGCGCATCCACCCCGCCAGGAAGGCGAGGGGCCCCTCACCCCGGAGGGCGCGTCGCTCCAGCTCCGCCGACGCGCGACGGAGGACCGACTGCACCATCCGTTCGTAGCGCTCCGGGTCCTTCCACGGGTCCAGGGGGCCGAAGTCCACGGGCCGCAGGTCGTCCATCATGCTACCTCGTTGGGGCTGGCTCCGAGAAGGGAGCGCAGGGTCCGGCGTGCATGGAAGAGGTGGTGGCGCGCGGTGCCCTCGGCCATCCCGAGACTCTCCGCGATCTCCCGGTGGCGCCACCCCTCCAGGTCGTGGAGGAGCACCACCTCGCGCTGCACCGGCGTGAGGGCGGCGAGCCCCTCCAGGAGGCGTTCGCGGAGCAGGGCCCTCTCCATGTCCCGCTCCGGGCTGTCCGCGCTCGCCACCGCCGCGGCCGCGTCCAGTGGCGAGGCAGCGCGTACCGCCTGCGCGCGGCGGAAGTTCAGGGCGCGCGTCCGGACGATCCGGAAGAGCCACCCTGCGAACAGCTCCGGGCGGGAGCACTGCTCCAGCCGCTCCAGAGCGACCATCAACGCTTCCTGCGAGACGTCCTCCGCGTCGGCCGGATCGCCCGTGACGGCGAGCGCGACCGTGTAGGCCCCGCGCAGGTGGCGCCGGACCAGGGTCTCGAACGCCGCGGCATCACCCCGCTGCGCGCGCTCTACGAGTCGTGCATCGTCGTCCATTCCAGCTACATGACACGCCGCGCGGGAAAAACGTTGGCTCTCCCGCGGATCGGGCCGGCAGCCCGTCGCGTCCCGGTCCGGAAAAGGGTAGTAGGGGACGAATTGTATTGCTTTCGCCGGGCGGCGGGTGCATCGTGGTGTGAGTGCGGATCCCTGCCCCGCCCCCCGGCCAGGCCTCCCGGAGGTACCCATGATCTCGTTGTTGCTGAAGATCCTGAGCGCGGTCGGACTGGTGGTCGGAATCGCCGGCTTCGTCCTGGAGGCGCGGGGGATCACCTGGGAAAAGATCCCCGCCGGCTACGTCCGTCCGATCGCCGCCGCCCTCATCCTCCTCTCGCTCGGGATCGGCGGGGCCGACTACTGGGTGAATCGCCCCGGGACCCCGGGGGCCGCGCCCGGCGTCGGAGGCGACCGGTACGTCGTCGGCGGCCCGGTCTACGGGGTGGCCGGGGTCGGCAGCATCGGGCAGGTCACGCTCAACACGGGCGACCCGCCGGAGGTACGCGAGCAGAAGCTCCTGAAGGCCAAGCAATCCATCGCCGCCGATGTGCTCAACGGCATCAGCAGCCTGGACGCGCGGCTCTCCTTCGTAACCGCCGCGCTGGAGCAGAGCCGGCACGACGAGGCGATCCAGGCGGCCAGGCGCCGCACCGCGCCGGCCGTCGAGCGCACCCTCGCCGCGGGGTACGACCAGCTGATGAGCAGCCAGCGGGTGGTCTCTCTCCGTCAGGCGCTCAACAGCCGGCCGATCCGGGTAGAGCTGGGGACTCCCCTGATCAACGTCCTGATCGAGAGCGGCACCGATGCGAGCGGCGTCCGCTTCTTCTATGATCAGCTCGTCGAAGTGCAGGGTATGTCGGAAGCGCTCCTGAGGGACCTGGACTCCGCCGCGAGCTCCGCGAACCAGGGGGCCGACGCTCGCGCGTACCACGCCCGCGCCGTCGACCTCCGCGTCAGGCAGCTCACCAACCAGTCGCAGATCGCTCACCTCGCGGGGCTCGGGGTGCTCTCCGACCTGGGCATACCGCTCCCGCCCGACGCCGGGTTCCGGCTCGCCTCCCTTTCGATGCTGACCCCGCGCAGGCCGGTGGACCGCCCGACCGTCAATCGGCTCCTGCACGAGCAGATGGATCTCCTGGCCCGGCTGGTCGGCGAGAAGCAGGAGCTGCTCGGCCAGGCGGAGCGGCTGCTCGAACGGAACATCTCCGAGCTCGCCGACATGCCTGATCTCAGGGTCGGCGGGGACGACCCGTGGAACGTGGTGGTCGGCAAGGCGATCTCGCTCCGCCAGCTCGGGCGGACCGCCGAGGCGGTCGCCGCCTTCGAGCGGTACGGACAGCTGTTCGGGTCCACCGATCCGACCGCCCGGCGCTATTCCGCCACCGCTCAGCAGTTCACCCTGCAGCTCCCCCGGCTCGGTGTCGAGGGTGGAGTCTACCTCTACGAGCTCACCGCCGCGGATCCCGCCGCCCGTGGCGACCTGGCGGTCGGCGACATCGTGACCGCCTGGGGTGGGAGGCGGATCTCGAACATGCCCGACCTCGTCGCCGCCATTCAGGCCGCCCCCGGGGACCGGGTCCGGGTGCATTACCTCCGCCTCGACGTGAACCGGCGCTTCCGCCTCCGCACCACCACCGTGGCGGGTGGCGCCGCTCCCGGCGGGTTCATGCCGATCTGACCCGGCTGCGGGCGGCCCGCTGTGCGGTGCCCTCTACCCGCCGCTGACCGCAGGGAAGATGTCGATGGTGCTTCCCTCCCGGACCGCGGTGGACAGACCCTCCAGAAAGCGGATGTTGTCGCCGTCCACGAAGATGTTGACGTGCCGGCGCACCTCGCCGCGCTCGTCGATCACCCGGTCCACCAGGCCAGCGTGGCGGCCCGCCAGGGCCCCCAGCACCTCGCCCACGGTGGCGCACCGGGCGTCGAGGACCACCTCGGTGCTCCCGCCGGCGTACGGCTGCAGGGCGCTCGGAAGCGCGATGGTGAGCTCCATCTCGTCGTCTCCTCGATCGTCGGGTGAGCAGCTTCGCTGACCGGTCCGGGGGCGGTGGCTACCCCGCCCCGACGACCGCCGCCCGGACGCACACGACCGGCGGGAACGAGCCGGCGATCTCGTCCCAGCTCTCTCCTCCGTCGGCCGAGGCGAACAGCTTCCCGGAGCGCGTGCCGACGTAGATCCCCGCGGGATCGTGGCCGTCGGTCGCCAGGGCGTCGCGCAGCACGGTCTCGTACGCGCCCTCCTGCGGAAGCCCCTCCGAGAGCGGCTCCCACGAGGCGCCCGCGTCGCGGGTGCGGAAGACTCGCATCCTGGCCTCCGGGACGCAGCGGAACTCGTCCGACTCCAGGGGGACGATGTACACGGTTTCGGGGTCGTGCGGGTGCACCTCCATGGCGAACCCGAAGTCGGAGGGCACGCCGTTGGCGATGTCGTGCCAGCTGTCGCCCCAGTCGTCGCTGCGGTACAGCCCCCAGTGGTTCTGCAGGAAGAGCCGCTCCGGGCGCGAGGGGTGGTTCACCACCTTGTGCACGCACTGGCCGAACTCGGGATACTTGTCGGGGAGGAACTCGGCCCGGACGCCCTGGTTGCGCGCCCACCAGCTCACCCCGCCGTCGTCGGTGCGGTAGAAGCCGCCGGTGGAGATCGCCACTCCCATCCGCCGGGGCTCCCCGGGGTCGAGGACGATGGTGTGCAGGCAGAGACCGCCTCCCCCGGGCATCCACCGCGGGCGGTGCTCGTGCGCCAGCAGCCCCTCCACCGGGCTCCACGTCTCCCCCGCGTCGCGGGACTCGAAGAGCGCGGCGGGCTCCACCCCGGCGTACACCACGTCGGGCTCGCTCGCCCGGCCGGGGCGGATCTGCCAGATGTTGGCCAGCGCCAGCTCGGACCCTTCGGGGAAGCGGACGTTCTTCCGGTCCGGCGCGGTCCAGGTGGCGCCGAAGTCGTCGCTCGCGCGGACCACGCTCCCCCAGTGGAAGCTCTGCGTCCCGGCCAGGATCCGCCGGCGGCCGGCACGCTGGTCGAACGCCAGCGAGTACACGGTCTCGCCGCGGAAGTGCGGTCCGTCCACCCGCCACTCCTTCCGGTCGCGGTCGGACGAGAGGAGGAACGCGCCCTTCATGGTGCCGACGAGCAGCAGGATTTCGCCCCCGGAGGGGGCGGTGGAGCGGTCAGGGGCCATGGGGGTTCTCCGACATGGGGGTCAGGGGGGATACAGCCGGCGCAGCCCCCGACAGTCTAACGCCCTCCCCGCGCGCCGCCAAGCCGTGCGTTCGGCTATACGCCCGCGCAGCTGTACTCGATCTTGTTCGACGTGCCCATCCAGAACAGGTAGATCTGGTCGTTGAACACGGCGGTCCCCACGCACCCCTTCGCCGGGTCGTTCGAGAGGGCCGGGGAGTGGTCGTTGATCCCCTGGGACCAGGGCCACGACATGCCGGTCTCCGACGCGCCGTAGAGGAGCACGTACCGGGAATCGTCCGCGGTCCAGAAGAGGTAGGCCGTGGAGCCGAGGGCGCACGCGGCCGGCGCCGTGGTTGACGACTGGGTGGTCCGGGCGCCGCTGGGCCACGACCTCCCGTCGGTGGAGGCGCCCACGTACAGCTGGTGGCCGCTGGAGTCCCCCTGCCGCCAGTAAAGAACGAGCTGGTCGTCGAAGGCGAGCGCCGCGACCCCGGCGGAGGTGTAGTCGACGTTGTTGATGGTCCCTCCCGACCACGTCCGGCTCCCGGGATCGAACACGCTGTACCCGATCCGGGCCGGGGAGCCGGTGGTGGGCCAGAAGACGTAGAGCCGGCCCTGGAAGACGCACGCGGCCGGGGACGACGTGGTACCGCCCGGGATCGTCGCGGGGCTCGACCAGTGCGTGCCGTCGGTGGTGGTGCAGTAGCTGATGGCCCCGGTGCCGTGCCCCTTCCAGAAGACGAACAGCTCCTCTCCCAGCACGCACGCGGCCGGATACGCGTCGGTCATCTGCTGGATCGAGACGCCGCTGGGCCACGCCTGGCCGTTGGTGGAGGCGCTGTAGAAGAGATAGCTGTTGCTCCCCTGCCAGAACACGTACAGCTTGCCCCCGAAGACGCACGCCGCGGGTGCCGCGACCGTGGTGTCGACGCCGTTGATCTGCGTGCCCGCGGGCCACTCGATGGTCGGCTCCGTCCGCACGGCGCCGGTGGCGTAGCGGAGGGAGCTCCCCGAGGCGTAGACCATCAACAACCCGCCCGACGGCGTGGCCGCGAGCCCGGGCGTCTCGCCGGAGCACACCTTCCCGTTGAGGTAGTGCCAGACGAGCTTCCCCGACACCAGCTCCCCGACCGCGCAGTAGATCTGCCCGCCGCTCTCGTAGGTGAGGACCACCTGGCCCTGCGGGGTGGCCGCGAGGTGGGGATTGTCCCCCGCCAGGGTAAACGGGTAGGTGTCCGTCTGGGGGCTGTAATCGGTGGTCTCCCAGGAGACGGTGTGGTCGCTCCCGATCGTGCCCAGGTTGAACCAGAGCCTCCCCTCGTACTCGTGCACCTCGATGATCGTGCTCCCCGAGATCGCGAGGGTCGGATAGTCCCCGAGGGACAGGTAGAACTGGTCCTCGGAGTACATCGACACCGACTGGCTCCCGTCGAAGTGGCCCACGCCGTAGGCCAGGCCGTTCGCCCCGGTGGCGTGCATCTCCACGAACACGCCGCCCGATTGCAGGGCGACCGCCGGGTGGTCGCCGTCCGCAAGCTTGGCCTGGCCGTCGGAGAAGCTGACCACGCCGCTGCTGTCGAAGCTGCCGTACGCCCACCAGATGTCGTTGTTTCCCCCGCTGTGGATCTGCAGCACGTTGGAGCCATTGTTGCCGGGTACCACGGCCAGGGTGGGCCAGTCGCCCGCGTCGTACTTGTCGCCCTCGGTGCTCGACCACGTGACGTTCCCGGCGGCGTCGACGCTGCCGTACTTGCTGTAGAGGTTGGAGACGTTGGCCCACCCGTCGGAGTGCGAGTCCGCCACCCGGCCGTCGCCGCGCACCGTCACCGCCGGGTGCGAGCCGGTGTCGTATTGCGCGGTGCTCGACCAGTACACCGACCAGTAGGTGGCGGGCTGTGCCGCCGAGCGCCAGTCCCCGGGGCTGCTCCTCGACGCCGCGCGGATGCCGTCCATCAGCTGGGGGAGGACGTAGGTGAGCTGCGCCGAGGTCGCGCCGTACAGGGACAGGTCGGTCAACGTCTGGTCGACCTGACCTATGAGGCCACCGTCCGGGCTGTCACCGGCATACCAGGCGGGAGACGGCACCGCCATCGACTTGGCCGAGGCGCCGGTCTGCATGGCCGAGGAGACGGCCGTCAGCTCCCCCGTGGGCCCGAACACCAGCAGGAGGATGCTGTACACGGCCTCGGTGTTGACGACCCACCCCGAGAACACCTTGAAGGTGACGAGCGTGCTCCTCCCGCAGACGCCCCAGGACATCTCCGGCATCCCGACGATGTACGGCGCGTTGGGGTACGGCGGCAGCGAGTTGGGGCGCCAGCCCCAGGGGTACGTGCCGAAGTAGACCCCCTCCTGGTAGCTCGTGGTGAAGCCGGAACCGTCGCTGCTGGCCTGCGAGGCGTCATACCAGCCGACGCCGAGCTTCTCCGGGTCCACGGAGAGCACGCTCCCCGGTTCGTCGGGGAAGGGCTCGGTGGAGGCGGAGATGCGGTGCAGGGCGTGGGTGATGACCGCCAGGAAGTTCACCCGCCCCCCGTCGTTGGCGGCGTTGACGAGCGCCAGCCCCAGCATGTCGACGAACGCGAGCGCGATCCCGACGTAGGACAGCATCTCGATGCAGGAGACGGCGGTCTCGGCGCCCAGGAGCTCCAGCGCCGTCGAGAGGGGGCCGCTGGCCTCCGTGACCGGCAACGAGGCGTCCAGCTGTTCCACGGCGCCTTCGAGGCTGATGAGCGCGTTCACGCTCGCCATACCGCCGGCCCAGTCGATGTCGTATCCGGCGTTGACCAGGAGGGGAACGCCGAGTGGGGCGCAGTACACGAACAGGAGGGTGAGGTCGGCGTGGTCGTCGCCCTGGTTGTTGCGGATGTGGTCCAGCCCGGCGGAAACCGTCATCTGTTCGACCTCCATCCCGCCGCTCACCTGCGCGATCCACGAATCCAGGCTGTTCGCCAGCGCTTCGCCCTGGTTCGAGGGGAGCGCGCGCAGGGCGGCGGACACCCGGGCCTCGAAACCCTGCAGGCCCTTCAGGACGTCGCCCGTCACGGCCCCGTTGGCGATGCTCCACGTCGGCTGGTCGAGCCGGTACTCGCTCCCCTGGCTCATGAAGTACGCCGACGGCCCGCCGAGGGGGCTCGTCTCGTTCCAGCCCCGGTGGGAGGAGGGCTGGAAGGGAGCGTAGAAGTCGACCAGCGTGTCGGTGTTGAGGCTCTGAAAGGACACGGATCCCTCCTGCGGGCGGGGGTGGGTGCGGCGCGCGGGGCGTCCCTTCGCGTGGACGTGCCCGGCGCACTTCGGATCGACCCACCCGGTCTGTGCCACTCGTGACCCGGAGGAGCCGGGCTACGCAGTCTAAGGGCCTCCGCGACCCGCGCCAATGGAGTCGTTGGGGGGGTACCGAGGAAGCGAGCGGGGGCCCCCCC
>DATAAL010000840.1:0-7140 GCA_036260145.1 Longimicrobiaceae bacterium
CGGGGGGATTGGGGGGCCTCGCCCGACACACCGGTGGGAACCGTCACCGTGGACATTGCCCTCCCCCAGGATGGGGGAGGGTGGCGCGCAGCGCCGGGTGGGGGCGCGCAGCGGCGCCCTGCGATTGTTTCTCGCCGGAACAAACTGGCCCGACCACATCCCCGTCCGCTCCCCTCAGGCGGCCCTCCGCGCCGCGGCGGCGGGCCTGCCATTGATGGAGAAGTTCACGAACTCCAGATCCCGCACGTGTTCGATCACGTTCCCGCGCTCCACCCCGTCGAACGCGCTGTCGATGATGCGGATGTCCGAGATCTCCGCCTTCTCGTAGCTGCGCGCGTAGATGCCGTACCGGCTCCTGCGGCTGGTGACGTTGCGCATCTCCACGTGGCGCACCACGGGGACGAAGGGTCCGTTGGCGCCCTCCTCGTAGTGGAAGTCGATGGAGAGCACCGAGTCCCTCACCTGCCCCACGGTTACGTTGCGCATGTAGACGTGCTCCAGCACGCCGCCCCGCATCGCGTTGTTCTTGAAGCGCAGCGCCCGGTCCAGGTTGGGGCTGTCCATCCGGCAGTCCTCGGCGAAGACGTGGCGCACCCCGCCCGAGATCTCGCTGCCCAGCGTGACGCCGCCGTGGCCGTCCTTCATGTGGCAGCCGCGGATCACGATGTTCTCGCTGGGGACGTTGATGCGCCGCCCGTCGGCGTTGCGCCCCGACTTGATGGCGATGCAGTCGTCCCCGGTGTCGAAGAGGCAGTTCTCGATCAGCACGTCCCGGCACGACTCGGGGTTGCACCCGTCGTTGTTGGGGCCGTGGCTGACCACCGACACCCCCCGCACGGTGACGTTCCGGCAGAGCACGGGGTTGATCTGCCACATGGGGGAGTTGACCAGGGTTACCCCCTCGATCAGCACGTTGCGGCAGCGGTAGGGCTGGATGAACTGCGGGCGCAGGTAGCTCCCCTCCGTGAATACGCGCTGCGCCACCGGGACCCCCGCCTCCACCATCTCCCCCAGACGGTCGCGGGCCTCCTTCTGCGTCGGTCCGCGCGCCCACTCGGGGTGCGTCTTCCACGCCCCCTTCCACGGCCACCAGTGCGTCTCGTCCGCCTGCCCGTCCAGCGTCCCCTCGCCGGTGACGGCCACGTTCTCCTGCTCGAAGGCGTAGATCAGCGGCGAGTACCCCATCATCCCCATCCCTTCCCACCGGGTGAACACCGCGGGGAGGTAGTCCTTCGGGTCCCGGCTGAAGGCGAGGGTGGCGCCCCGCGACACGTGCAGCTCGACGTTGCTCCGCAGGTGGATGGGGCCGGTGAGGAACCGCCCCGCGGGGACCACCACCCGCCCCCCGCCCGCCGCCGCGCACGCGACGATCGCCTGGCGGAAGGCCGCGGTGCAGTCGGTGGTGCCGTTCCCCACCGCGCCGTAGCGGGTTACGGGGAAGTCACGGTCGGGGAAGGTAGGAGGGTGGATGCGGGCCAGGATCCCCGGTACCCTCTCCCAGCCGGTGGTCCGGTCTGGGCCGGCCATGGGCGCCGCGGCGCCGAGCCAGCCGCACCCTTCCAGGCCGGGGAGGACCAGCGCGGCGCCCGCGCCGAGGGTCACCGTCCGGAGGAACTCACGGCGCGAGAAGGGCTGGTTCGGCATTCGCATGCGGCGTCGATTCGAAAGGGAAGGGGAGCGGACCGGCGTCGCGCCTCACGCCACCTGCGGCGCGGCGAAGAGCGGGGCCGCCACCAGCGCCGTGGCCCCCCGCAGCCGCGGGTACTCGCTGGCCTGCTGCGGGATGATGCGGGTGGCCGCGGTCGCCCGGGTGAGCGCACGCTCCGCCACCGCCTGCCGCACCTCGTCCTCCACCAGGTCCCAGGCGGCGGTGATCTCGCCTCCCACGTAGATCCGGGCGGGGTTCAGGGTGTTCACGATCACCGCCAGCCCCGTCCCCAGATAGCGGCCGGTCTCCCGGAGCGCGGCCAGCGCCCGGGCATCGCCCGAGCGGGCCCGCTGGATCAGGTCCGGGACGGTGAGCGGGGTCCGCTGGAGGAGGGTCCGCGCCTCCGACGGGGGCGGCATCTCCCGGCCCAGGTAGCGCGACAGGGTGGCGAGGTTGGAGGTGTAGGTCTCCCAGCACCCCTGCGAGCCGCACAGGCAGCGCGGTCCGTCCGGGTCGATGGGGATGTGTCCGAACTCCCCCGCCGTGCTGTTGTGGCCGCGGACCACCTGCCCGTTCACCACCACCCCGGCGCCCACCCCGTCGGAAACGGTGACGTACACGAAGTCGGCCGCGCTGTCGCCGCCACGCTGGCCCAGCCACATCTGCGCCAGCGCGCAGGCGATGGGGGCGTTCTCGATGTACACGGGGAGCCCGGTGGCCGCCGCCAGCGAGTCGCGGATCTCCACGTCGTGCCAGCCGAGCTGCGGCGCGTGCAGCACCCGTCCCGTGCGCCGGTCCACCATTCCGGGGACCACCAGCCCGATCCCCTCGCACTCCCCCGCCGACCCGTGGGTCCGCAGCAGCCGCTGGATCCGGGCGACCAGCTCCTCCAACAGCTCCTCGGGGGAGAACCGGGTCTCGAAGGTCTCCAGAGCGAGCTGGGTCCCGCTGAAGTCCCCCAGCATCAGGTAGGTGCGGCTGAGCCGGACGTCGATCGACACCACCAGCCGGTCGCGGGTGCGGACGTACAGCATCTTGGGCCTGCGGCCGCGCGGGGCGTCGACGGTATCCCCCTCCACGATCGCCCCCTCCTCGAGCAGCTCGCCGATGAGCGAGGTGACCATCCCGCGCCCCACGTCCATCCGCCGCGCCAGGTCGGCGCGGGAGATGGGCTGGTGCTCGCGCACCAGGTTGAGCGCGATCTGGCGGTTGATCTCCCGGGCGGTGGAGCGCGTGGCGCGCCGGAAGTCTCGGACGTTGATCTTCCTCACGGATCTGTTCCTGGGTTCCGGTCAGCGAAGATCTGCGGACGGTGAGCGAACGATGCGAACCGAACCCGGCCCGGGCAAGAGCCGCCCGCTGCGGCGCCGGAGCGGGGTTCGGCGACCCGGAGGTGTTGCGTATCGGCGCGGGACGGAATACATTCTACCCGTGTTTGTTCTTCGCACAAACAAAATCGGCAGAGCCGCCCTCCGATGCAAGGGGGAGGCGGGAGAAAGCCTTCCGGACCTGTTCACTCTGCCGACTCCCCTTCGGAGTCGTCTCCCTCTTCTGGCCGCAGTCGGTGGCGCACTGTCCGGACGGGACCGGTGGCCTGAATATGTTCGTAATAATAACAAATGCGGAAGGCCCCGATCCTGCCGGTCCGGATCAGGGCGCCGCCGCGGCGAAACCGGGCTCCCTCGGCCGGTGCACAACGATACCCAGATGACCTCCAACCCGCGGCACACCGCTTCCCGCGCGTCGGGCGACGCGCTCGTCCTGCACGAGGACCGCTTCTTCGATCCGGACCCGTCGGTCCGGCGCACCGCCCGCGCGCTCTACGAGGAGACCCGCGACCTCCCGCTGGTGTGCCCGCACGGGCACGTGGATCCGCGGATCCTGGCCGAGGACTCTCCGTTCCCGGAGCCCACCGCCCTGCTCATCATCCCGGACCACTACATCTTCCGGATGCTGTACTCGCGGGGGATCCCCATGGAGGCGCTGGGGATCCCCGCCCGCGACGGCACCCCGGTGGAGAGCGACCCGCGCCGGATCTGGCGGCTCTTCGGGGAGAACTGCCACCTGTTCCGCGGCACCCCCACGGGGGCATGGCTCGACCACGAGCTGTACCACGTCTTCGGGGTGAGGAGAAAGCTCAGCGGCGAGACCGCCCAGGAGATCTACGACGAGATCGCGGAGAAGCTCCGCTCCCCCGAGTTCCGGCCCCGGGCGCTCTTCGAGCGCTTCAACATCGAGGTGCTCACCACCACGGACGCGGCGAGCGACTCGCTGGAGCACCACCGCGCCATCCGGGACTCCGGGTGGAAGGGGAGGGTGGTCCCCACCTTCCGCCCGGACGCCGTCTTCCGGATCGCCCTCCCCGGCTGGGGCGCGGAGATCGAGAAGCTGGGCGGGGTGCACGGTGCCCCCGTCACCGACTACGCAGGCTTCGTGCACGCCCTGGAGGAGCGCCGGGCGTTCTTCCGCTCGCTGGGCGCCACCTCCACCGACCACGCGGTGCTGGAGCCGTACACCGAGCGGCTCCCCGACGAGGAGGCCGACCTCCTCTTCCAGAGGGCGCGGAACGGCGAGGCCACCGGGGCCGACCAGCGCCGCTTCGAGGCGCACATGCTGATGGAGATGGCGCGCATGTCGGCGGAGGACGGGATGGTGATGCAGCTCCACCCCGGCGCGCTGCGCGACCACAACCGCGTGATCTTCGAGCGCTACGGCCAGGACAAGGGCGCCGACATCCCGGTGTCGACCGAGTACACCCGCAACCTGCGCAACCTGCTGAACGCCTACGGCAACGACCCCCGGCTCACGCTGGTGCTCTTCACGCTGGACGAGTCCACCTACGCGCGCGAGCTGGCGCCGCTCGCGGGGCACTACCCCGCGGTCCGGCTGGGGCCGCCCTGGTGGTTCCACGACAGCATCGAGGGGATGAAGCGGTTCCGCGAGCGCACCACGGAGACGGCGGGGATCTACAACACCGCCGGCTTCAACGACGACACCCGGGCCTTCTGCTCCATCCCCGCGCGGCACGACCTGGCGCGGCGCGTGGACGCCAACTGGCTGGCGGGGCTCGTGGCGCGGCACATCGTCGACGAGGGCGACGCCCGGGAGATGGCGCGCGCCCTCGCCTACGACCTGGCCCGCGAGACGTACAGGCTGGACCGGGGAGCCGAGGCCGCGGGCGCGGCGCAGGCCGCCGACTGAGCCCGGCACACCCGGAGGCAGGCGAACGATGAGCGTGACGGAGAAGCCGAAGGTGGTGAGGATCCACCCGGCCGACAACGTGGTGGTGGCGGTGCAGGCGCTCCCCGCGGGGACCACGCTGGAGGTCGAGGGCGCGCAGCTGGTCCTCCGCGAGGAGGTCCCGGCGGGGCACAAGATCGCCGTGCGCGACCTGTCCGCGGACGAGCCGGTGGTGAAGTACGGCTTCCCCATCGGCCGGACCACCGAGGCCGTTCCGGCCGGCGCCTGGGTGCACTCCCACAACCTGCGGACGGCGCTGGGCGGGCTCCTGGAGTACCGGTACCAGCCGGCGCGCCGCGACGGGACGGTGGCCCCCTCCATCCCCACCTTCCCGGGATACCGCCGGCCGAACGGGCGGGTGGGGACGCGCAACGAGGTGTGGATCGTCAACACGGTGGGGTGCGTGAACACCGCCGCAGAGCGGATCGCGCGCGCCGCCTCGGAGCGGTTCGCGGGGCGGGTGGACGGCGTCCACGCCTTCTCGCACCCCTACGGGTGCAGCCAGCTGGGCGACGACCTGCAGAACACCCAGCGGGTGCTGGCCGGGCTCATCCGCCACCCCAACGCGGGCGGGGTGCTGGTGCTGGGGCTGGGGTGCGAGAACAACCAGATGCACGCCCTGCTGGAGCTGGCCGGGGAGGTGGACGCCAGCCGGATCCGCTTCTTCAACACGCAGGACGTGGTGGACGAGGTGGAGGAGGGGATCGAGGCGGTGGAGGAGCTGGTGCGCGTCATGGAGGGGGACCGGCGGGTGGAGTGCCCCGTCTCGGAGCTGGTCCTGGGGCACAAGTGCGGCGGCTCGGACGGGTTCAGCGGGATCTCGGCCAACCCCCTGGTAGGGCGCATCGCCGATCGGCTCACCACGCTGGGCGGCGGGGTGATCCTCACCGAGGTGCCGGAGATGTTCGGGGCCGAGCAGGTGCTGATGAACCGGGCGGCCAGCGAGGAGGTCTTCCGGGACATCGTGGCCATGATCAACGACTTCAAGGACTACTTCATCCGGCACGGCCAGCCCATCTACGAGAACCCCTCCCCGGGGAACAAGGCGGGCGGGCTCACCACGCTGGAGGAGAAGTCGCTGGGTGCCATCCAGAAGGGCGGGCAGACCACAGTTTCGCGCGTGCTGCGCTACGGCGAGCCCGCGGCGACCGGGGGGCTCTCGCTCCTGGAATCCCCCGGGAACGACGGGGTGTCGTCCACCGCCATGGTGGCCAGCGGCGCCGTGCTGCTCCTCTTCACCACCGGCCGGGGGACGCCGCTGGGCTTCCCCGTCCCCACGATCAAGATCTCCTCCAACTCGTCCATCGCGGAGAGGAAGCCGCACTGGATCGACTTCAACGCCGGCGCGCTCCTGGACGGCACGTCCACCCTCGACCAGCTCGCCGACGAGCTGTTCTCCCTGATTCTGGAAGTGGCCTCGGGTCGGGTCCTGGCCAACAACGAGAAGCACGGCTACCGCGAGATCGCCATCTGGAAGGAAGGGGTGACGCTGTAAGATGCCGGACCTCCCCACCCTCGGCCGCGCCCTCGTGTCCTCCCCGGCCTTCCAGGCCCGGGAGGACCTCGTCGTCCCCGCCCCGGGGCTCCTCGATCTCCCCGAGCGGGTGGTGCAGTTCGGCACCGGCGCCTTCCTGCGGGGCTTCGTGGACTGCTTCGTCGACCAGGCCAACCGCGACGGCCTCTTCGGCGGCCGGGTGGTCATGGTGGGCTCCACGGGGAGCGGGCGCGACCAGGTGCTGAACCGGCAGGACGGCCTCTACACCCTCTCCAGCCAGGGGATCGCCGGCGGCGCCCCGCGGCGGGAACACCGTGTGATCGCCTCGGTGAGCCGCGCCCTCTCCGCCCGCGACGAGTGGGCGGAGGTGCTGGCCTGCGCGCGGAACCCGGAGCTGGAGCTGGTCTTCTCCAACACCACCGAGGTGGGGATCACCCTCGACGAGGGCGACTCCGCCGAGCTCTCCCCCCCGCGCTCCTTCCCCGGCAAGCTCACGCGCTTCCTCTTCGAGCGGGCGCGCGCCTTCGACTACGACCCCGCGCGCGGGGTGGTGGTGCTCCCCTGCGAGCTGATCGAGGACAACGGCGACCGCCTCAAGGAGATCGTCCTCACCCTGGCGGAGCGCTGGGGGCTGGGCGACGACTTCGCCCGCTGGGTGCGCGAGGCGGTCCCCTTCTGCAACACCCTGGTGGACCGCATCGTCCCCGGGACCCCGGCGCCGGAGGTGCGCGAGCAGCTCTTCGCGGAGCTCGGCTAC
>DATAAL010000841.1:0-4384 GCA_036260145.1 Longimicrobiaceae bacterium
CCCATGCCCTAAAACATGCGCAGGCGACCCGGCCCCCCGCTCTCAGGTGCTCTCAGCGAACTTACCCTTCGCTTCCCTCTACCTCTGTTTTCAATCAATCCGGTCGCGGCAACCGTCTCGCCGCAAAGCCTTTTAATTTAACGCTTTGCTCCGCCTCCGTCAACCCGCGGACCCTCGCCGTCGCCTGCGGAGCGCCCGGGTCCCGTTTGCGAAGGGCCGTTATTATAAGGGACTTAGGGCCTCCCGTCAACCTTCTGCAGGCTCGCCGGGGAGCACCTCTCCACCCGTGGCGGGCTCCGCCCCGACAGGGTCCCAGAGGAGCCTGGTCGCGAGCACCCACAGGGACAGGGCCACGATCCCGGCCAGTTGACCCGCCGGCCGGATCGGCCGGTGATCCGCCAGCACTCTGCGGACGGACTCCGCCACGTCGCCGAGTCCGAACGCCTCGCCCGGCGCCGGCCCGACGCGCTCCCACAGCACGGGGATGACCGAAAACTTGAGGAGTGCGAGCAGGAGGGCGAGACTGGCTAGGGCGGCCATCAACCGGGTGCGTGTCCCGGTCGCCAGCGCGCCCCATGCGGTGAAGGCGAGCGCAAAGACGACCACCCACTCGATCACCCCGGGGGGCGGCAGGAGCAGCTCCAGGAGCATTGTGTTGGCCGCCGTCCCGTACGCTACCGGCACCCAGCCCAGGGCGCCGGGCGGGCGGATCCACGCTCCCCGGAGGAGGAGCAGATAGGTGAGAAGGAGGGCGAACACCCCCTCGACGACGCCAGGAGCGCTGTAGCGGATTCCGGTTTCCAGGAGCTCGGCTCCCGCCAGCGCGGCGCTCCCGAGGAAGAGGAGCGCCGCCCCCACGCCCCGGCGGTGCGGGGTCAGCGCCGCGGGATCCATTCTAGCGGTCCTGGCTGGAGCTGGCGCCGGATCTCCCGCGCCAGAGCATCGGCCCTCCGGTGCGCGGCGGGCGAGGCAGGAGTGGCTCTCACGCGTTCCATCGATGCGAGGGCGTCGCGGAGCATCGCGTCGTCGTCCCGGCGCCACCAGGGCGAGGAGGCAGCACGGAGCATGAGGTCGGCCCGGTCCAGCAGTGCCGTGGCCCAGAGTTCGGTGGCGGTGGCCCGTTCCGCGTCGGTGGACGCGAGGCCCCGCGCGGTCCACGCCTCCTCCGCCCCGGCGGCGTATCCGCGGACCGCCGAGGCGGTGTCCCCGGTCTCCGCTGCCGCCCGGGCGGTTCGCACCTGCCCCTCCGCCCGGGCGATCCTCGGCGCGTACGCGCTCGGCCGCACGGCCACCCAGGTGCGGCTCCGTGCCTCCGCCACGCTCTGCGGCGCGCTCCGGTAGAGGAGCACGACTCCCACGGTCAGGAGAGCGAGGAGGACGAGACCGCCGCTCACCCACGGATCGCGCAGTGGAGCGGTTGCTTGCATCGCCTCTGCTATGTGCGCAGGTCTGTCGGGCCGGGAGCGCGGCCCGGCTATCCGGACGGCAGACGGGAGCCGGCCTCCAGGAATTCCCGCACGTCTGCTTCCCGGATGTAAAAGTCCCCGAGCCGCGTCCGCTGGGGACCGTGCCAGTCGGACCCGCCGGTGCGGTACAGCCCCAGCGTGCGCGCCGCAGTCTCCAGCAGGAGCAAATCCGCGGGGGGGGTGTTCGGACGGAAGCATTCCACGCCGTCCAGTCCCCACTCCGCGAAGGTGCGGATCTCCCGGTCGAAGAGCTCGATCGGAGGGTGCGCCCAGACCGCCAGACCGCCTGCGGCGTGGATCATCTCGATCGCCTCCCGGACCGAAGGAAAGTCCGTGCGTACGAACGCGCTCCCCCCGTCCGCGAGGTAGCGCTCGAACGCCTCGCTGTAGTAGCGGGTGTGCCCCCCGGACAGGAGGGCGCGTGCGATGTGTGGACGCCCGATGGAGGCGGCGTCAGGTCCTGCCTCGCGAATCACGTCTTCGTACTCCAGCGGGATCCCCTGCTCCTGGAGCTTGCGGACCATCCCCCGCGCGCGGTCCACCCGCCGGCTCCGCGCCCCCTCTCCGTGCCTCCGCAGCGACTCGGCTTCCGGGTCCACGAAGTAGCCCAGGACGTGGATCTCGGCATCGTGATGGCGCGTGCTTACCTCGATCCCCGGGATCACCCGGATCGGGCGCTCGCGGCCGGCCTCGATCGCCTCCCGCACGCCGGCTACCGTATCGTGGTCGGTCAGGGCGATGATGTCCAGCCCTCCGGCCACCGCCGCATCCACCAGGGCGGTCGGGGAGAGCTGTCCATCGGAGGCTCGGGAATGGAGGTGCAGGTCGATCCGCTTCATTGCAGTCCTGAAAAAGCCTCACCGCCGGCCTTCCGGTCCGGCGGTGAGGCTCGAAAGAATCGCGCCACACAGCCGCAGGGGCTGCGGGAAGAGCCTACCGGGCGCGCCAGGCGAACCCGACACCCCAGTCGGCGCCGTCGCCGAGGTTGGCTCCGAACCGGAGGATGAAGTTCGGCGCGAAGCCCAGGTCGAAGCCTATATCGGCCAGCACATCGGACTCAAGGTCGTCGTCTCCTCCGAACCCGTTGATGAACGCGAGGCGCGGATGGATGTACGGCGTGATCGTGAAGCCCGGGGACAGGAAGGTGTGTCCCGCCGTCACCCCGAGCTGGAGCCCCAGGGCGTCCGCGTCCGCGATCGCGGCCTGCACGCCCGCGGTGAACGCCAGGCTGATCGGCGCGCCAACGAGCGCGATGGGGCTGCGGAAGTCGCCGCCGAGCAGGATCGCGTCCTCGGGCCCTTCCGCGAAACCCACCCGGAGGCCCAGAGGACCGCTACGCCAGATCCCCTCGATGGTGAGGTCGCCGGGCTCGATAGGACTGTCTCCCACGTAGACGCCGATGTCGTTGCTCAGCATCGGCGCCAGGTACGGGGGCGTGAAGATCTGCGAGTGAGCGGACCGCGGCACCACGGCCGCTCCGGCAGCCGCCACCAAGGCGGCGAGCGCAAACGAGCACCTGATCATCTTCCTCTGGCTGCTGGTATGAGGGCACGGCACCCGGACTGTCCGGACGTGCCAGTACACGACGCACCCCAAGGAGCATCAACTTTCGGACCACTCCTCGTGGGACGCAGCGACCCCCGTCGCTCGCGCGAGCGACGGGGGCCACCGAGAGCCACCGGCCGGGCAGCGGTCAGGCCGCGGCAGCGTGCTCGCTGAGCACGGTCACCACGTTGTCCACCACCTGCAGGAACCCGCCAGCCACGTGGAACTGTACGGACTCCCGGCCCGTGTCGATGCGCAGGATCCCCTCGCCGAGGAGCGCCATGAGGGGCGCATGACCGCGCAGGATCCCGAGCTTGCCGTCCAGCGCGGGGGCCACCACATGGGTGGCCTCTCCCTCGTACACGGCCTGCTCGGGCGAGAGCACGGAGACGCGGAGTGCGCCCGCCGCGCCGCCTGCACCCGCAGCCAGGGCCGCCATCAGCCGCCCTGCTCCAGCCGCCGGGCCTTCTCGACGGCGTCCTCGATCCCGCCGACCATGTAGAACGCCTGCTCGGGGAGGTGGTCGAACTCGCCGTTCACCATGCGCTCGAACGACTCGATGGTGCTCTCCAGCTTGACGTACTTCCCGGGCGTCCCGGTGAACTGCTCGGCTACGTGGAACGGCTGCGACAGGAAGCGCTGGATGCGCCGAGCCCGGCCCACGATCACCTTGTCCTCCTCGGTGAGCTCGTCCATCCCGAGGATCGCGATGATGTCCTGCAGCTCCTTGTACCGCTGCAGGATCCGCTGCACCGAGGTGGCCACGTGGTAGTGGCGGTCCCCGATGAACTGCGGATCGAGGATCCGGGAGGTGGAGTCGAGCGGGTCCACCGCCGGGTAGATCCCCAGCTCCGAGATGGCGCGAGAGAGCACCGTGGTGGCGTCCAGGTGCGCGAAGGCGGTCGCCGGGGCCGGATCGGTCAGGTCGTCCGCGGGGACGTAGATCGCCTGCACCGAGGTGACCGATCCCTCGCGGGTGGAGGTGATCCGCTCCTGCAGTGCGCCCATCTCCGTGGCGAGCGTGGGCTGGTAACCCACCGCGGACGGCATCCGTCCGAGCAGAGTGGAGACCTCGGAACCGGCCTGGGTGAACCGGAAGATGTTGTCGATGAAGAGCAGCACGTCCTGCTTCTGCACGTCGCGGAAGTACTCCGCCATCGTCAGCGCCGACAGCGCGACCCGCAGGCGGGTGCCCGGCGGCTCGTCCATCTGGCCGAACACCAACGCGGTGGACTCGATGACGCCGGACTCGGTCATCTCGGTGATGAGGTCGTTGCCCTCACGGGTGCGCTCGCCGACACCGGCGAACACCGAGACGCCACCGAACTCCTGGGCGACGCGGCGGATCATCTCCTGGATGAGCACCGTCTTGC
>DATAAL010000842.1:0-11626 GCA_036260145.1 Longimicrobiaceae bacterium
GATCCGCGCCACGTCGCGCAGCAGGACCTCGCCGCGGGGGCCGGGGTCGCCCTCCTGCCCCGGCGCGCTCCCGCCCTCCCCCTCGCCCTCGCCCGCCGCCACCGGGACCAGGCCGATCTCCTCCACCCGGGAGAACTCGCCCAGGGTGCGCAGCGAGTAGCGGTAGCGCCCGCGGCGCACCGTCCCGCCGGGGGCGCTCGCGTTGGCGGCTTCCAGCGTCTGGGACAGGTCCTCGATGGTGAGTCCGTAGCTCTCCAGGAGGCGGGGATCCACCTCCACCTGGATCTCCCGCTCCAGCCCTCCGGTGACAGTGGCCTGCGCCACCCCGTCGATCTGCTCCAGCCGCCGCCGGAATACCGCCTCGGCCAGCTCCTTCAGCGCGGGGAGGTCGCGGCTCCCGGCCACGCTCAGCGCCATGATCGGCTCGCTGCGCGGGTCGGTGCGCAGCACCACGGGGCGGGAGGCCAGCTCCGGGAGGGCGTCACGGAGGTTGTCGAGCTTCTCGCGCACGTTGAGCGCGGCGAAGTCCATGTCCGTCCCCCAGGCGAAGCGCACCGTCACCAGCGAGCTTCCCTCCCGGCTGACGCTCTCCACCTTCTGCACCCCCGGCACGGTGCTCACCGCCTGCTCCACCGGCTCGGTGAGGAAGCGCTCGATCTCCGCAGGGGCCACCCCGGGGTTGGTCGTGTAGACCACCAGCCGCGGGTAGGCGACGTCCGGGAGGAGGTCGATGGGGAGGCGGGCGAAGGAGAGGACCCCGAGGAAGACCACCCCGAGGAAGAACATCGCCACGGCGACCGGGCGATGGATGGCGAGGCGGGGGAGGGACATGGCGCCCGCCCCGGCTCAGCGGCCCACCGGCGCGCCCACCCGCTCCTCGAGCGTGGCGAGCGCGCTGGCGAACTCGAAGCGCGCCCGCAGGGCGTCGCGCTCCGCCTGGGCGGTGCGGTCCACCACCGCCTGCAGGTCGGTGAAGCGGATGGCGCTGGCCCGGTACTGCTCGCGCGCCATCTCCAGCCGCTCCTGGCTCAGCCTCGCCGCCCGCTCCGCGAGCCGCGAGCCCCGGAAGGCGTTCTCCAGGTCGATGAGCGCGCTGCGCACCTCCCGCTCGGTGGTGAGCCGGGCGGAGCGCAGCGTCTCCTGCGCCCGGGTGCGGGCCGCGTCCGCCTGCGCGGTCTGCAGCGAGGTGCGGAACTGGTCGAACACCGGGAGAGACAGGGAGAACCCCAGCGTCAGGGAGCGGTCGAAGGGGTCGAAGGGGTTGAAGGCGCTGGAGACGGCGTCGTACTCCGCGCGGCGCAGCGATCGGCTGTACCCCGCGCGGGCGCTGAGGGTGGGCCAGCGCTGCCCCCGCGCGGCGGAGGCCCGGTGCCCCGTGGCGGTCACTGCGGAGGCGGCCTGCGCCACCCGTGGGTGCACCCGGAGCGCCAGCGCCACCAGGGAGTCCGCGCGCAGCGCGGCCGGGTCGAAGATCGGCGCGGGCTCGGAGGCGAGGGCGGCGTCCGCCACTGCCAGGGTGCCCACCGTCTCCCCCAGCAGGAGCCGGGTCTTGCGGGCGTCGCCGCGCGCCTGCTCGACCGCCTGCTCCTGCCGCGCCACCTCCACCTCGGCCCCCAGTACCTCGGTCATCCCCTGCGCCGCGATCCGGAAGAGCCGCTGGGTGGCCTCCAGCCGCTCCCGCGCGGAGGCCAGGAGGCGCTCCTCCAGCTCGATCATCCGCTCCGCGCGCAGCGCATCGTGGTACCGCCGCGTGACCTCGCCCCGGAGCCTCCCGCGCTCCACCTGCACCCCGGCGGCGGTGGTGGACCGGTCGGCGCGCGCCGCCTGCAGCTCCCCCATCCGCCCGCGCTGGAAGAGCGGGACGTCCAGGCTCATCCCGTGCGAGGTGCTGCTGTTGGTGCTCTCCACGATCCGGTCCGAGGGGAACGGGTTCCCGAACTCGTCCTCCCCCACGCGCTGCACCGAGGAGGTCCCACCCAGCGACACGCTGCTGCTCACCTGCGGGAGGAAGGCGCCCAGGCTCTGCCGCTCGCGGGCGGAGGCCACCCGGGTCTCGCTCTGCGCGCTCCGGTAGGCGGGGTTGTTCTCCTCGGCCGTGCGGAGTGCCTCGTCCAGGGTGAGGCGCCGCGGGGCTTCCTGCGCCGCCAGCGGGGAGGCCAGCGCCAGGAGCGCGGGGAGGATGCGGAGACGCTTCATCGGAGTCCGGAGATGCGGGTACGGGGGTGCCGCGGGGACGGCGCTTCGCGGAGAGGGAGGACGGGCTACTGCGGCCGTCCCCCCTCCTTCTTCACGTCGTCCGCCAGGCGCACGCGCGCGTCGTGGATCAGGGTGTAGTGCCCGTCGGTGAGGACGACCTCCCCCGGGGCGACGCTGTCCGTCTCCTCGCTCGGGACGATCTCCACCAGCGAGTCGTTCTGAAGTCCGGTGGTGACGTAGCGCCACTTGGCCAGCCCGGCCCGGTCGTCGCCCTCGTACACGAAGAGCATGGTGCGGCGGTCGCGCTCCAGGATGGCGGAGCGGGGGACCAGGACCCGGTCCTCGAAGCGGCGGGCGTCCAGCGACACCCGGGCGTACATCCCGGGGAGAATGCGCCCCTGGGGGTTGGGGACCAGCACGGTGACGCGCGCGGTGCGGGTCCCGCTCTCCACCACCGGGTTGATGGTCTCCACCCGTCCGGTGAAGGTCTCCGCGGGGAAGGCGGCGAACGACACCCTGGCGCTCCGGCCGGGGGAGAGGAAGCCGACCTCGCTCTCCAGCACCTGCACCTCCACCCGGATCGGGTCCAGGTCCACCACCGTCATCAGCTCGTCTCCCTGCCGCACCCACTGCCCGGGGACCACCCTGAGGTTGGCGATCCGCCCGGCGAAGGGGGCGCCCAGCCGGGTCCGCTGCAGGTCGAGCTGCGCCTTGCGGAGCCGCACCTCCGCCCCTTCCAGCCCGCTCCGGGCGCGCGCCACCCGGGCCCGCTCGTCGCGGGTGGCCCGGTCCTGGATGCGGTCGTCGAAGAGGGTGTACTCCCGGTACCGCGCCTCGGCGTCGCGGACGCTGGCCTGCGCCTCCTGCACGGCCAGGGCGTACTCCGCCGGGTCCAGCGTCACCACCGGCCGCCCGCCGCCCACGGCGTCGCTCTCCCGCACCGGGAGCCCGGTGATCCGCCCGCCCACCTGGGCGGTGAGGATGGTCCGCTTCCACGCCTCCGCCTGGCCGGCGGCGCTCACCGACACCATCAGGGTGCCGCGGATGGCGGCGACCCCCTCCACCGGGATTGCCACGTCGGTGGCGAAGGTGCCGGAGGCGGAGGTCTCGGAGGCGTCGCCGGACGCGGTCTGCGCGGCGGGATCGGCCCCCTCCTGCGCCTCGCCCGCGTCGCTGTGGATGCGGGCGTAGATGGCCGAGGAGAGCGCCAGCACGGCGACGATCGCGCCGAGGATGCCGAGGGTGCGGCGGGAACGGGTCATGGGAGGAACGGGAGCATGTTCTTGGTGGGGAAAGGAGATCCCCACCCCGGATTTGCACGTTGAAGATACAACCATACGACATTCGCGTACAACTCGCCATCTCGTGAGCGAGCACCGTGTTCGGGGACCTGGACGAGCGGCTCACAGGCTGTTGGACTCCGAAAGCGGAGAAAGGGTTTGCTGCCGCCGCGGAACTGAAGCCGCCGACGCGAGAAAGGGAGGGCCGGGCCCGCGGACCCAGCTCCCCTCCGAACCTTCCCGAGCCTGGAACCGCGGCCGGTCAGGACCCCTTGAGCGCCTCCGCGATCCACCGGTCGAGTTGCTCGGGCGCGCCCGAGCCCGAGATCATCTTCCCCTGGAACACGAAGCTGGGGGTCCCGTCGACCTCCGCCTTCTTGGCAGCCTCCACGTCCTCCGCCACCCTCGCCTGGACCTGCTCGCTCCTAGTGCAGGCGTCGAACTCCTGGAGGTCGGGCACACCCGCTACGCGCGCGAAGTCGCTCCAGCCCTTCTTGCCGATCGAGTCCTGCTGCGCGAACAGCGCGTCGTGGTAGGGCTCGAACCGGCCCTGGGCGCCGGCGCACTCCGAGGCCACGGCAGCCGCGACCGCGTGGGGGTGGATCGCGGTCAGGGGGAAGTGGCGGTACACCACCGCTACGCGGTCACCGTACTTCTCGCGCAGCTTCTTGAGGTCACCCTTCACCTTCGCGCAGAAGGGGCACTGGAAGTCGGAGAACTCGACGATCTGAAGCGGGGCGGCCCGGCTCCCCATCACGTTCCCCACGTCGTCCAGGCCCGCCCATTCCTCCACCTCGCGCACCGCCGGCTGGGCGCCGACCGGCCGGGCAAAGAACTCCCTCCTGACCACCAGCGAGGTCACGATCACGGCGCACACTACCAGGATCGCGGAGCTGAGATTGCCGATCATCTTACTGCTCATAAGATTGGATCACTTGGTGAGGGGATGGTTTACACGGTGGATCACCACGCGTGGCACACCGTTCTCGTCCTTTTCCACGCTATAGACTCGGTCCCTGCGAACGGTCCGGATCTCCAGATCGTCCGGGATGCTCACGGAGGCCAGTAGGCTACCCGAGGGCGTGAAGACCATGCCGGTCTCGCCCTTCTTCCGCTTCCCGGTGAGCGTCACCCAGAGCCGCTCGCGGTCGTCCATGACCAGGCTCCGGACCGCCGGCCAGGTGTCGGGGACCTCCGCCTCGAGGACGCGGCGGAACTCCGGACCAAGATCGGCGCCCTCCTCCTCGATGTCGCTCCGGGTGACCTCGGGCAGGTCGGCCTCTCCCGCGAATCCCCCTACCCTGCGCCCCTCCAGGGAGTAGACCTCCACCCCCAGAGTGTCCGTCCAGCCATAGTAGATGCGGCCGTCCCGTCCCACGCCGAAGACCCCACGCCGCCCGAACGGGCTGGGACCCACGGACACCATCCCGGGCTTGCGGGCGATCAGGAACTCCTCCCCCGGAAAGACCAGCAGCGAATCCCGGCGCACGGACCCATCTTCGTCGAGGAGGGTGAGCACTCCCCTGCGTCCGCGCTCCTCCTCCGGGTCCCCGGGAGCCGCGTAGCGCCCGGAGTTCCTGGCACCGGAACAGGACCCCTCCCCCTCCGGGTCGGGCGGGGTCCAGGCACGGACCTCCTCAGGGAGGTGGTGCGGCTGGATCTCCCCCCCGCGGGCAAACACCGCCCCGGCGCGCAAGGCGTTCTCCAGCTCGCGTATGTTCCCGGGCCAGGGGTAGGCGCGGATCACCTCCAGCGTCCCGTCGGCGAGTCGTGGAGGCCCGGTGTCCGGGTGTGCGTTCCTGCGGAGGAGGAGGCGTACCAGGTCGGGGAGGTCCTCCCTCCGCTCACGGAGGGAAGGAACCCGGTACTTCAGCACGGAGAAGCGGTAGAAGAGGTCCTGCCGGAACTGCTTGGACCGCACCATCTCCGCCAGGTCGCGGTTGGTGGCGGCGATGATCTGGACGTCCACCCGGACCTCGCGCGGGGACCCGAGCCTGCGGAAGCTCCCTTCCTCCAGTACCGCCAGAAGCTTGGGCTGTATGCTCAGCGGGATCTCGCCGATCTCGTCCAGGAAGAGGGTGCCCCCGTCCGCGGCCTCGAAGAAGCCGGTGCCGGCCTCTCGCGCGTCGGTGAACGCCCCCCGGACGTGCCCGAACATCTCGCGCTCGAAGAGGGTGTCCGGGATGGCCGCGCAGTTGACGCGCACGAATGGCTTCCCCGCGCGCCGACATCGGTCGTGGATCTCGCGGGCCAGGTGGGTCTTCCCGGAGCCCGTTTCCCCGTAGAGGAGGACCGGATGGCCGCAGTCGCCCGCGATCCGCGCGAAGTCCAGGACATCCAGCAACACCAGCAGATCCGTCCCACAGGCGTCCACGTGCCGGTGAGCGCCCGGGCGGTGGTCCCCGAAACCTGTACCGTGACGGAGGGCGTCGGGAGAGAGGGATCGGTATGCCAAGCCAGGCTCCTTCGCGTCCAAGAAGACGGAGGTGACCACCTAACGAGCGCGCCACCGCATGCGCGGAGCCGTTCTCGCTATATTTATTGTTCTTTTTTATCGCTTAAAAAATGACATAATTACAACAAGGAGCCTGTGACTCGAGTGCAAGAGGTTTGTCGCGAAGAACCCTACCTTCTCCGGACGCTGATCGCCGCCCTGGGCGCCGCGGCGAGACCATCCGCGCCGCCTGGGTGGCTTCCACCGCCACCCGGATGGAGCTCTCCCCGACGCCCACAGGGAACGACCAACGGCGTGCTCACCTGCGCTACCTGCTTCCGGAGCCGCTCAGCAGCGGATGGCGAAACCGCACTCTCCTTCTTCGGGCGACCCTTCAGGATCCCACACGGTCACCGGCATGAGGTCCCAGACGTCCCCGACCCGGGCGTAGATGGTGGCCCTTCCTGCCGAGACCGCCCGTACGGCGCCGTTCCAGTCCACGGTCGCTACGGACGGATCGCTGCTCCACCAGGTCGCGAGGTTCATGGGGTAGGCGTATTCCGTCCCGTAGTAGTCGTACTTGAGCCAGGCCTGGCGGGATTCGCCCACGGCGAGTTGAGCATCCGGAGGATAGATGATGATGTTGTCGCTGACACCGAACTGGTGCCAGTACAGGTCGCCTTGGCCGGTGCTGGGATCCCTCACTCCGAAGCGGAGATCGGGCGAATAGAGCTCCTGGTTCTGGCGCACACCGTGCAGGTACACGCAGCTATCCATCCCGCAGGGGCGTACGCTGTCGATCGCTGCGGCCCCGGCGTCCCTCCCCAGTTCCCAGACGACCGCTAGCTGGTTCGCATCCACGCGGCTTCCATTGCGCCATACCTGGCCCCGGGCCAAGAACCTCTGGCCCACGAAGAAGACATCACTGCTGACGGTCTGATGATCGTCCGTGGTCCAGGTATTCGGCTCGAAGACGAACATGATGTCGATCTCTCCCAACGTACTGGCGCGGGGCGTCTCGGAGGAGCCGATCACCCGTTCGGCAGGCGAGTCATGGCAGGCAGCGAGCAACGCTGCACCGAGCAGCAGCGCGAGCAGCCGTCCCCGCCGGAAGTACGCTGTTCCGCCCGTTCCCAATTGCACGTCCTGGCACATGGAGCCCTCTCACAGGTGGGGGATGAGTTCACCACGACCCGCACGGCCGTGGATCCTGTAGCGGACCACCTGGGGAACTCCCAGGTCGCTCAGTTGAACCGAGTAGATGAGGTCTCCCCGGATCACCAGGGTGAGCCCGTCGGGGATCTCGGCGGGGAGCCGGACGCGCCCCAGGTAGAGCCCCTGCGGGTCGAAGACATCGAACGCCGCCTTCTGGTCCGCCGCCGGAGCGGAGGGCCGGACCCACAGGTAACCGCGGTCGTCCACCCGGACGGAGACGAAGGCCGGCTTGGTCCTGGGCACCCGGGAGAGGTCGATCTTCCCTCCCTGCCGCGTGAACCACTCCATCTGCCGGGGAATGGAGTCCATCTCCACGCTCTCTACCTCCACCGGCCGGTACACCCTCTCGACCACGCGCAGGGTATCGCCCTCGGGACGATGCAGCCGGAGGCGGTACCGGTCCGTCGACCCGGACCACACGAGCCCACCGGGGGTGAGCGCCCATACCATGGCCGGGGTGAAGGGGACGGGCGCACTGTAGTGGATGCGCGATCCCTTCTGCAGCTCGAAGGTCACGGCCCGGTGGGAGGGGAGGCGGAAGGTGTCCGCCCGCTCGAACGAGCGGGCGAAGCGGACCAGCACCGGCGTCCGCTCCCGGCGCTCCTCGACCATCCCGACGTCGTACACGCGGCCGAAGCCGTCCACGATCCCCGGCCATGGCTCCATCATGAAGCCGTTGAAGCGGATGTGCATCCTCCGGAACGCCCCCGTGGTGTCGAACACGGAGAAGCGGGCGTTCCCCGGGTCCACCACCCAGAGCTCTCCGTCCGCTCCCCAGGAGAGCGCGACCGGACGCTCGAGCTCGCCCGGTCCCGCGCCCCGGCGCCCGAAGCTCCGCACGTGGCGTCCCCGGGCGTCGAAGATCCGAACCTCCCGGGCCTGCTGGTCCAGCACGAAGATGCGGCCCCATGCGTCCACCTCCAGGCTGCTGGGGGCCGCAAAGACGTCGGCGCCCTCTCCGTCCGCGCTCCCGATGCGCAGGTCCTCCGTAACCTTCCAGGCGGAGGCCCCATCCCACACCCCGTGCTCGGGGTTGGACACCACGACGGTCCCGTTCGCCAGCGTGTCCACCGCCAGGCGGTCGACCGGATAGCTGCCGGCGTCTCTGCACGCGGCGAGAGCGGCTAGCAGGCCGAACCACCACGCGCACCGCGGAAACGCCGTGTCCATCAGCCTTCGACCGCCGTCTTCAGCCGACCGCACGCGCAACGGGGTACTCCGGTCCAGGCATCGCACGTACACCCGCAGGCCTCTCCCTCCTGCCCGGTCACGGTGCAGGAGCCGTTCTGGCACCTCGCGGTGCAGCTTTGCACCTCTCCGTATGCGCTCCGGGCCAGTCCGGGGGAGGCCAGCAGGCCCGCTCCGAGAGCAAGGGCCGCGAGCGCTCCCTTCAGCACCACGGTTCTACGTCCGATTCTGTTCATGGGAACAGCCTCCTCGCCCAAGGTGAGGGTGTCTCGATCGAGAGGGTGGGGCGATCATCCCGGGACGGACGGCTTGAGCTGCTTGCACGTGCAGGTCGCCGGGCCATGCCCATAGGAGGAGCAGGCGCAGGTACAGATCTCTCCCGGGCCCGTGGCTACGCCGCACGACGAGCCGTCCTTGCAAATCACTGCGCATCCGCCCTCCTCGGCACGCGCAGCCGGGGCCAAGACGGCCGAGGAGAGCACGGCAGCGGCCAGGACCAGCGTGGCGAGTGCCCCTCTCAGCAGAGTGTTCCTGCGATTCCGTCGCATGCGCGGGGCTCCGGTGGAAGGTGGAGGATGTCGTGGATCACCTCGCGGTGCGGTCAACCGTCCACCGAGGGCTTGAGCTGGGTGCACGAGCACCTGGGAAGCCCCGTGGGAGCGTCGCACGTGCAGATGCACTTGCCGTCGCCCGACTGCGCCCAGCAGGTACCCTCCCGACACGTGGCGGTACACCCCGCCATCTCGGCGTACGCATCCGGGACCAGATGGGGGGAGGCGAGCAGCCCGGCGGCCAGGACCAGGGCCGCGAGCGCCCCCTTCAGCAATGTGCTCCTGTGCTTCTGCGGCATTCCCGTGCGCTCCGTGTTGGCAGTGGTGGTCGTCTTCACCCGTCCACGACGGGCTTCAGTGACTTGCACGTGCACACCGCCGAGCCCGTCCCCCAGACGCTGCAGGTACAGGTGCACCTCTCGTTCTCCCCCGCGATCGCGATGCAGCTGCTGCCGTCGTTGCACTTCACCCCACAGGTGGGATCGGTGGCGTACACGTCCCGTACGAGGCTGGGGGAACAGAGCAGTCCGGCCGCCAGCGCCAGAGCCGCCAGTGCTCCCTTCAGCAGCGCGTCCCCGCGTCTCGGTTGCATGCTCGTGCGTGGGTTTCAGGTGATGGATGCCCCGGAGTGCACCCGCCGGAGTGCGCCTCGATCATCCGTCCACAGTGGGCCTGAGCTGTCGGCACCTGCACTCGGGCGCCCCCATGAAGTTGCAGGTGCAGCTGCAGGTCTCCCCCTCCCCCCAGATCGCGCTGCAGGAGCCCAGCTTGCAGTTGGGGCTGGTGCACGTCCCGGAGAGGCCGTAGGCATCCGGGACCAGGCGGGGGGAGGCGAGCAGCCCGGCGGCCAGGACCAGGGCCACGAGCGCTCCCTTCAGCAGCGGGGCCTCACATGTCCCTGCCATCTCCGGGCACCGGTGGAGGGAGTGTCCGTTCATCCCTCGACATCCTCCCGGAGCTTGGTGCACGAGCACTGGGCGCGTCCCGTCCAGAGACTGCAGGTGCAGGTGCACCGCTCCCCTTCCCCCGGGCTCGGGCTGCTGCAGGTGGAACCACTGGCGCAGGTCACGCTACACCCACCCAGGGTGGCGTGCGCCTCCTTCACGAGGCGGGGGGAGAACAGCAGACCGGCAGCGAGGGCGAGGGCTGCGAACGCTCCCTTCAACAGCAGGCCCTTGTGTCTGATTCCGGTGTTCATGACGTGCTCTGGTTGGGGATGAACGTCTTCTTCCTGACCTCCCGGCCGGTGCCACGTCCAGCCGGGAGGCGGGGGCCTCACCTGCTCTCGATCATCCGTCGGTGCTCTCCCTGAGCTTCGTGCACGAGCACCGCGGCAGCCCGGTGAACGGGTAACAGCTGCAGGTGCAGGTCTGACCCTCTCCCGGGTCGGCCGAGCAGGAGCCACCGGAGCACGTCGCCGTGCATCCCGCGGCATCCGCGTAGGCATCCGGGACGAGACGGGGAGAGGCCAGGAGTCCGAGGGCCAGGACGAAGGCCGCGAGCACCCCCTTCAGCAGCAGGCTTCTGCGTCTGGTCTGAGTCGTCATGATGTGCTCCGGTTGCAGGTGAATACTCCGGGACCAACCCCGGCTGGGAGGCGCTCACCTTTACCTACGCTTTTGCTCCGCGGAATCCGTGGCGCCCGTGACCGGCGTCACCCGTCGGTGCTGGGCCTCAACTGCTTGCACGTACACACCGGCATGCCGATGAGGTCACAGCTACACGTGCACCGTTCTCCCTCCTCGGGGCTCGCGCTGCAGGAGCCGCCTCCGCACTTGACGTTGCATCCGTCCGCCCAGGCGTATGCGTCCTGGACGAGGCGGGGGGACGCCACGAGCCCGGCGGCCAGGATCAGCATCGCGAGCGCGCCCTTGAGGAAGAAGTCCCTGCTGCGTCTGGTCTGAGTCGTCATGATGTGCTCCGGTTGTGGGTGGAGATCTCTCTTCCGTAGCCTCCCAGCCAGGACCTCGGTAACGGTTCAGGCGCCCTCTCCGGTCGCGCCTCCGACGAACTCGAGGACGTGCCGCCGCGCGAGGGGGGTGAGGGGACCCACGTAGGCGCGGACCACCACGCCGTTTCTGACCAGCAGGGTCGTCGGGGTGGATTCGACGCGGAGCGCCTCGTGGACCCTCTTCGGGTCGGCCTGGACCACCCTGATCCTGCGGGCCAGCCCCGCCCAGTACCGGTTTGCCTCGGAGCTCGGCGTCACTCCCAGGGCGAAGAAGCGGATCGAGCCGTCCCGCGCGCCGTGGACGACGTCCACCCAGTTCCACATGTTGTCGTTGCAGGCGCCGCACTCCGGGGAGAACACGAAGACGACCGCCCGGCCCGGCTCCGCGATCTCTCTCAGGTAGTCCGCGTCCGTCCCGCCCGTGCTCGGGAGGCGGAAGCCCTGCTCCCCCTCCGCTGCCACGATCTCCGTCAGCCCGGGCGCCGTGGCGTAGGAGGCGACCGCGGCGACGGTCTTCCAACCGAAGAAGGCGGTGCCCGCCCCGAGCGCCACGACCAGCGCCTTCCACAGGTGATGTCTCACGGCTTCTCTCCTGAGTTCGGGATGTAGAGGGAGAATCACCGCCCCGGGACCTCCCGGCCCCTCACCGGGAGACGGGCGCGAGCAGCGCGGCGAGCTCGCGCAGGGTGGACGGAGCGGGAACTTCGCGGTGGCTGTAGCGCACCCTGAAGTCATGGTCCACCATCAGCCAGCGCGCGTCCTTGATCTGGGCACGCAGGCCATCTGCGGTCGGGGCGGCCGGGTGGACCAG
>DATAAL010000843.1:0-15173 GCA_036260145.1 Longimicrobiaceae bacterium
GCCGCGTGGGTTCACCGTGAGCGAGCGCACGTCCGACTTGCGGAGCCCGGTGCTGGCCGGCTGCCAGCTCGCCCCATCGTCGCGGGAGCGGAACACTCCCTTTCCGGCCACCGCCGCGTAGAACGCCCCGTCCGGCCCCACCGCCAGCGCGCGCACCGTGTCGGCGTCCGGGGCGGAGGCCGGGATCCAGCGACCCGGGGCATCCCGCTGCTCCGGGGCGTCG
The DNA here is from genome assembly GCA_036260145.1 of Longimicrobiaceae bacterium. Lineage (GTDB taxonomy): Bacteria > Gemmatimonadota > Gemmatimonadetes > Longimicrobiales > Longimicrobiaceae > JAFAYN01. Next base: position 224 of record DATAAL010000843.1, read on the forward strand.
GGGGAGTAGCCGTTGGCCGCGCTCCAGCTCGCCCCCCCGTCCAGCGAGCGGAAGACCCCGCCGCGGAGGTCGCGGTAGCGGCGCTGCGTCTCCAGGGTCTGCGCTTCCCAGCGCGGGGCGTCGTGCCCGAACAGGGTGTGTCTCCCGCGGTAGGTGAAGGCCCGCGGGTTGGCGAGCGGCGCCACGCCGGGCGTGGGCGGGACCGGGTCCCAGCCCACCACGGTGTACCCCCGCTTCCGGTCCGGCTCCACCTTGCGGACGGTCCGGAAGAGCCAGGGCGCCTCCCCGCCCCCCGCGGGCGGGTCGCCGACCAGGAGGAGGGGGTCCCCGGCCCGGAGCCCGGGGCGGAGCCCCTCCAGGCGGACGCGGGTGGCGGTGGGGTCGATCCGGGGGCGCACGACCCTGCGCGGGAGGTAGACCGCCGCCGTGTTCCACTCCGCGCGCGCCTCGATGTCGTGGCGGGTCTCGAAGGTCTGCGGCTGCCCGCCGTCGCGGGGGACGCTCTGCACCACGGTCCCCGCGGGGACGCGCACCGGGGGGGTGGAGGCGCCCACCTCCCGCGCGGTGGAAGGGACCGGGGCAGCGTCCGCCAGCCCCGAGCGGACCGCCCCCTCCGTCACCCAGAAGGCCAGGTACGTCCCCGCCGCCGCGCCCCGGTCGGGGGCGTACCCCAGGGAGCGCACCAGCTCCCACACCGAGCGCTCCTCGGTGGCGGTGCGCAGGAACCCCTCGTTGGCGATCCGCTCCTGGTAGAAGGTCAGGACGTCCCCCACCACGGCCCAGGCGTCCAGGAAGCAGACCGCCAGGTCCGCCCGGGGGCGCGGGTTCAGGGAGGCCAGCGGGGCGGTCCCGGCGCCCGGCCCATCCGGGAGCGCCCAGGTATGCAGCCGGGAGATCATCCGCGCCAGGAACTGCGGGTGCGTCCCCACTCGGTAGCGCAGCTCCGGGAGCCCCGGGCGGTTGTAGAGGACGGGGAGGACGCGCTCCCCTTCCTCCGGGTTCCGGAAGAGCTCCGACTCCCGGGGCACGCTCACGCTCCCCCCTCCATGCGGAAGGAGATCCGCCCCTCCTGCGGGGCGCGCGCGTCGTTGCGGCACTGGACGATCTCGGTGGGCCCGGCACGGACCTCCTCCGCCACCTCGTCCCCCCCCGCGCTCCGCCACCGGGTGAAGCGCCGCGCCTCCACCGCCGCCACTCCCGGGACCTCCATCGCCGCGGCGACCACCGGGCTCAGGTACGCGCTCTGGCCGAACCCCCACCCGTCAGGGTGGAAGAAGCCCGGCCGTGCCCCCGGGAGCTCCGCCTCGCTGAACCGCTCCAGGAGCGCCCGCTCCACCATGGCGCGCACGTGCCCCGGCGCTACGCGCACCGCCAGCACCACGTCCAGGGGGACGAAGCGAGGCCCCAGCACCTGCACGTCGTACCCGATGGGGCGGAAGCGCTCCAGGAAGCGTTGCACGCTCTCCAGGAAGCCGGGCGAGACCGGCCGCCCTCCGCGGCGCTGCACGTGCACCCGGGCGGTGCGCCAGCTCCCCGTCCAGCGCAGGAAGGCGGTGGCCTGCCTCACGTCGGGGTAGCGCTCCGCGACCGCCCGGTAGTCGTCGCCGGTGATGCACCGCTCCTGCGCACGGAGGGCGTGCGGGGCGGTGAGGCGGATGGAATCGGCGCTCTCCGCGTCCATCCCGCCGCTGGCGGCGATGGGGTTCCACACCCGCTGCACCCGACCCGCGAACTCGGCGTAGCGCAGCGGGTCCAGCACCAGGTGCCCGACCACCTCCCGGCCGACGTTCCCCGGGCGGCCGTTCCCCACCCGGTACCGGGCGACCAGGCGCGCCCCCGCGGTGGGGCGCCTCCCCAGGCGGCCGTCCCCGAAGCGCAGTGCCGCGCTCCCATCCTCCTCCGCTTCCAGCACGAAGTCCCGGGCGAAGCGGTCGCTCGCCAGGAGGTCCCGCCGCACCCTCCATTCCCCGCCGGTCCCCTGCACCGACACCACCGGGAGGAGGCGCTCCGGGTCGCGGTGCCACTCCGCCGCCAGGGTGCGGGGCGGGGCGGCGGGGTCGCGGGGGACCGTCCACGTCACGGGGCCCAGCCGGAGCCGGGGGCGGAACTCCCCCCGGGCGGGGACCGGGGGGAGCTCCTCGGCCACCGTCATCCCGTGGTCGGCCAGGACCACGTTCCCCAGCGCGCGGGCGGCGCGGCGCGAGCGGAGCCCGTGCGCGTCCACCACCCGCAGCGGGCGGGGGAGGGCGTCCGCGCTCCCCCATGCGATCTCCAGCACCGCCACCGGGCCGGGCTCCGTGGCCCCGGGGAGGTTCCCGCCCAGCGGGTCCACGCGCGGCTGGACCGCGGTCAGCCGCACGGCGTGCCGGTAGACCTGCAGGTCCCCGGTGTCCTCCCCCTCCGCCGCCAGCTCCTCGAACACGAGCAGGTCTCCCGGGGCGAGCTTCAGCCCCCGCCCCCCCTCCCGCAGCGTGGCGCGGGTGGCGCCCGCCGGGAGGGCGTACTCCGTGGCCCCCCAGGTGTAGAAGGGGATCTCGTTGTGCTCCGGGTAGAGCGTCGCCGGGTGCAGCGTCTCGAACACCTGCGGCCGGCGGGACATGATCTGCTCCTGCTCCCGCGATCCCGTCTCGATGCACACCGCGTCGACGCCCCCCCCCGTGGTGAGCTGCGACCCAGCGGGGAGGAGCAGGGATGGGGAGTGGTCTTCCAGCCGGAGCTGCACCAACACCGAGGCGTTGCACCCCTCGCTCACGGTGTAGTCCAGGAGCCGGGCGTGGCGGCGGAGCGAGGTACGGCGGCGCGCCGTCCCTAGGTACGCCTCCGTGGCTACCGCGTCCTGGTGGTAGCTCAGGTAGTCCGCGGCGTACGCCATCAGCTCCACCAGCATCGTCCCCACATCGGCCGCGTTGCGCTCCCGCCAGTGCGGCGCGGCCAGCGAGAGGTGGTCCAGCATCAGCTTGCGGAAGGTGTCGTAGTCCTTGGCCAGGTAGCTGATGTGGGGGCCCGACGGGACCGGGATCTCCTCGGAGGGGAGGGGGTGGAGGCGGACGTCGTCCGCCGGGGTGTCCGCCAGGGCGAAGGAGGCCGAGGAGAAGAGCCAGTCCACCCCGGGGACGCCCACCAGCTCCAGGGTGAAGCGCGGGGGCTCCCCCGTCCCGCTCCCGTTGCCGCGCCCGGGAACCCGGACCAGCGCCCGGAGGCGCGTCCCGTCGCCGTCGGAGTCGATGCGCTCCACGCGCGGGAGCGCGGACGACCCCTCCGCCTCCGGGTAGATGCGGAGGTTGGCGGCGGTGAGCCCCGCGGGCACCGAAGCCTTGTCGGGGAGGCTCCGGTCCGCGGGGACGAAGTACAGGTCCAGCGCCCAGGCGTCCCCCTCCGCTTGGGTCACCCGGACGTGGTCTAGCCCCACGGCGTCCGGGGTGCGGCTGAGGGCGAAGCGCCGCTGGACCCGCCCCAGCGTCTCCGGGAGGGGGGTGGGCTTCATGGCGCCGAGCGCTGGAAGTGGGCCGCGTGGCGCTCCCCGGTGCGGCGGAGGAGGTAGTGGATGGTCACCGTGAGGGTGCTCTCCTGGGTGACGACGTGCACCCCCTCCACCAGGATCAGGTCCCCGAGCCACTGCTGCAGCGCGCTCTGCACCAGGAACTGGGTGGCCGAAGACACCGCCTCCCCGGCGGAATCGAAGACCAGCTCCAGGATCCCGCACCCGAAGTCGGGACGGTTGACCCGCTCGCCGGGGGAGGTGAAGAGGAGCTGCTCGATGAGCTGCATCACGTGCTGCTCGTACCCCACCGAGGCCAGCGTCCCCTGGTGGCTGATCCGGAGCGGGAAGGCGATCTCCATGGCCGGCTCAGAGCGGGGGGACCACGACACCCTCGATCACCCCGGCGACGGCGAAGTTCCCCGCCACCTCCCCGGCCCCCACCAGCGCCAGGTCGCCGACGATCTCCATGGCCCCCACCAGGGCCACGTCCCCCTCCACCTCCACCGCGCCTGCGATCTCGACGTTCCCCTCGATCTCCACCGCCCCGGCGATCTCCACGTTCCCCTCGATCTCCACCGCCCCGGCGATCTCCACGTTCCCCTCCACCTCCACCGCCCCGGCGATCTCCACGTTCCCCTCCACCTCCACCGCGGCGGTGATGTTGACGTCCGTGGCGGTGACTTCGATGGCGTCGCTGGTCACCACCATCCCCTCCTCCGACAGGGTGACGGTGGAAGGGGGGATCTCCACCTCGATCACCTCCGGGGAGATGGTGATCCCGGCGGGGGGCGTGGTCATCTCGATCAGCTCGGGGGTCATGGTGATCACCGACTCCGGACAGATCAGGGTGATCCCCTCGGAGGTGAACGTCATGGTGAGCGGGACGTTCACCGCCGGCGGGGTGACCGCGATGATCAGCCCGCCGATCTCCGGCTCGTCGTTCAGCATGATGCTGATGCACTCGGTCTTGAAGATCTTGGTCAGCGGGATCGCCGGGTCGAAGGGCATCTGCCCCTCCTCCCAGAAGCACCCGGACCAGATCGGGTAGTTGGGGTCGCCCCCCTCGTACTCGATCCAGACGTTGGCGCCGATCTCGGGAACGGCGAAGAACCCCACCAGCATCCCCGCGTAGGGCGCGGCGGGAAGTGCCCAGTTCAGCACCGAGTTGGGGACGGCGGGGACCTCCGCCAGGATCCGCCCCAGGAATAGCGGGTCGAAGTTGTCCAGCACCTTCCCGCGGTACTTCCCGTACCGGCGCTCCAGGGACTCTCCGAGGCTCCCGCTCATGGCGTCACCGTGGAGGTGAGGCTCCCCGTCCCCTCGCGCGACAGCGAGAAGCTCTGCTTGTACTGTCCGAGGGAGAGGGAGTGGGTCACCTGCTGGATATAGTAGTCGCCGTCGAAGCTGCCCCCCGCGCCGCGCACCCCCACCCGCCGCCCCGGCTGGAGCATGGCCCCGTAGCGCAGGGAGTCCACCTCGCCCGAGGCGGTGACCACCTGGTCGGTGGACTGGTCGGTGATCGACTGCGCCTGGATCAGCGCGGTGAGCGCGTCCATCCCCTCCTGGCGGAGCAGCTCCTTGCGCCCGTAGGGCTGGTTGAACAGGAGCGCCGGCTCGCTCGCCATGGGCGGGATGCGGGTGCTGGTGAAGGTCACCACCGGGACGATCATCTCCGTGAGCAGGTCCGAGACGGCGCCGTACACCATGGTGGGCTGCAGGGCGTCGTAGGTGAAGTTGAGCGAGTTCACGTTGGTGGCCGGTCCCATGTCCACACTCAGCGCCTTCTGCGGCGCGAGGAGGCGGCGCGGGTTGAAGGGTGGGCCCCAGTACGCCGTGCTGGCTCCTTCCGTCGGTCCCGGGGTGAGGTAGAAGACGTACCCGTACTTCCCGGCCAGCTTGCGGATGTACTGCAGGTCGGTCCCGTCCTGCTGCGCCACCCGCTCCAGCGGGTCCGCGATCGGCATGGAGAGCGGGGGGATGGCCTCCGGGATCACCCCGAACACGAGGTACTTCGCCAGCACGGCGAGGACGATCAGGTAGTCACCCATCGCCGGGTACTCCATGGACAGGTCCAGCATGTCCATCAGGACGCTCAGGTCCTCCCCCGTCACCGTGAGCGTCCCGTCGCTCCCTCCCACGGCCGGGGTGACCTGCTGGTTGGTGATCATCCCGTCGATCAGCACCTGGGCGGTCCCGTTCAGGGTGACGCTCAGGATCACCCGGTTGAACGGCTTCAACAGGGGGCTGCTCAGGAGCGGGTAGTCCGACGCCATCCCGGCGCCGCGCTGCAGCGAGAAGGTGAGCTGGAACCCCCCGGCCATCCCCCGGTCGGTGTAGGTGACCCTGACCTCCTGCAGGGCGTTCATCAGGAGCGCGGGGGCCGCGGCGGGGACCGTCTTCCCCACCTTGAGCGAGACCCGGATGCTGGACGGACCCACCCTACTCTCCGGGCTGCAGGAGGGGGACGCGCAGGAGCCGGCCGGGGCGGTCGGTCAGCTCCCAGGGGCTCAGGGCGTTGTTGGCGTCGCAGATGCGCCAGAAGAGCTCCGGGTTGCCCAGCGTGTGCGCGGCGATCAGGTCCAGTCGGTCCTCCGCGCGCACCGTCACCTGCCCGAGGAGCGGGAGGGTCTCCCCCCGCGGGAGGAAGCGGCGCACCTTGTACACGATCTCCTCCCCGTCGGAGGTGACGTAGCGGGCGTCGGCCACCCGGGCGTAGCGGCTGGTGTGCTCGAACATGCGCGGCCTGAGGGTTCGGGGAGCGGGACGTACGCTCAGAACTGGGTGGTGTCCACGCCTATGGTCTGCGAGGCGTTGGCAGAGAACCCGCCCCGGGACATCGCCTCCTTGGCCTGCTGGTACACCAGGAACTGGCTGTACCCGGGGGCGCCCGCGGCCAGGTCGGAGTAGCTCAGCACGCGCATCTCCAGCGACACGGTGGCCTGGATGGGGCTGAGGCTCTGGTTGAACGCCTGCTCGGTGACGGAGACGCCGGTGACCGACACCGGGATCACCCGCTTCTGTCCCCACACGAACAGGGTGAGCGGGGCCACGTACGGGCCGATCTCCAGCACCCCGGAGTTGAGGAGCGAGGTGCTGCTCACCACCTGGGAGCTGCGGGGGTACACCAGCAGCTCCAGCGCGGAGAGCAGCGGGTAGATCCCCAGGCTCACGGCGGTGGGGTCGCCCTTCTCCAGGGCGTCGGTGGCGTCCAGCTCCACCTCCACTGAGAGGGTCTCCACCGGCGCCCCGGTGAAGCGCACCGCCTGCGCGCGGTCGTCCTGCCCCCCGAGGACCTGCGGCTTCAGCGAGCGCTTCAGGGTCTCGGGGTTGTACTGGAAGGCGATGGTCTTTGCCGGCGGATTGCCGGAGTCCACCGTGACCAGGGCGCCCTTCAGGAGCTTGGGGGTCAGGGGGCTGGAAATGGGTATGTCCTTTCAGGGTTCTCCGGAGCCGCGGCTCAGACCGAGTCGCTGCGCTTGCGGTTCATCTGGTACGCGCCGACCATCGCCGCCACCGTCATGAGGACCCCCGCTCCGGGGAGCCGCCTTCAGCATCCGCGGCGATGTCCCCGCTCGTGGATTGCCTCAATCCAGAAGGGTGGCGTTGAACGCCACGGTGATCCTCCGCCCCGCCCCGGTGAAGGGGTGCACCGAGTGCCCCAGGAACGCGGGGAACACCAGCACCATCCCCGGCTCGGGCTCCACCTCGAAGTCCTCGGCGAACCCGAGGTAGCGGGTGTGGAGCATGGACCCGCCGGGGCGTGGCTCGTAGAAGCAGATGGTCCCGCTCTTCGGGTTCTCCGGGTCGGGCTCCCCGGTGCTCACGTAGTACACGCCCGACAGGTGGCAGTGGGTGTGCACGTGGTAGGTGTGGTAGCCGCCCCGCTCCAGCACGTTGGCGGCGCCGAAGATCGTCATGTCGATCTCTCCGCCGACGCCGGTTCCCACGGCGGCCACGCAGTCGGCCACGGCCTGCGCGACCACGCCCTGCAGCTCCTCGAACTCCGGCTCCGGGCGCTCGAACAGGTTCCCCCCGGAGTGCCAGCCGCCGTAGTTGCTCCGCTGCACCCCCGGATCGGTCTCGCGCAGCGCCAGGATCGCCCGCTCCAGGCGGGCATTGAGGTCGCCGGCGCCTTCCAGCCGGCGCGCCAGCAGGGGGGTGGCCCAGAGGAGCCGGAGGTTGTCCGAGCCGACCGAGGTGTTCATGGAATCCCGCCTCCCGTGCAGTGCGCTGGTCCTGGACGACGATCTGCTTCACCCCGTACGGGGATCCTACTTCTGCTTCTTCAGGATCTCGTCGAGCCCGGAGAGGTTGGGCGGCGGATCCGGGAGGTTGGTGCTGAACTGTTGCATGCTCGGATGCCGGAGCCCGGGCGGCATGTCGTACTCCCCCATCGACTCGTGCGGCATGGGCTTGGTCAGGTTCTGGATCGCCGCCATGCTGTTCGCCCGCCCCTCCGACCCCATCGCCCCCGACATGGTGAGCCCTGCCGACGCCACCTGCATGGGGACTGCGACCTTCTTCAGCCTCGGGTGCAGGGACATGAGCCCCAGCAGCCCTCCCAGGAAGCTGTGCTTGTCCTGGATGAAGGGCTTGTTCTTCTCCGGGTCCTTCCCCTCGCACTGGATCACCCCGCCCCCCCCGATCTCCGCCTTGCGCTGCACCCCCGCCGCCGAGCCGGAGACGGAGACCAGCTTCCCCGCCGCCGCCCGTGCTCCCGCCGCGTCCGCCTCCGCCTCGTGCCCCCGGTCGTCGTTGATCGGCACTCCGCCGCCCTGCGGGGCCGCCACCTTCCCCGCCCGCTGCTGGACCACGTGGGTCAGCTCGTGCCCCAGGAGCCGCTGTCCCTCCTGGCTGTGAGGATCGTACCTCCCCGGGACGAAGTGGATGTTGGTGCCGCGCGTGAACGCGGAGGCGCCGATGGAGGCGGCCTCGGGACCCTGGTGGATGCGGACCCCGGAGAAGTCATGGCCGAAGGCGGCCTCCATCTTCGTCTGCACGGGGCCGGGGAGCGGTTGTCCTCCCGAGGGGGGACGGAGCACGTTGGGGTGTACCGCGACGCGTCCGAAGTCGTGCCCGAGCGCGCCGGGATCCTTCATCTGCACCGCGGGACCCTCCTTCACCGGCGCCGGCTGCGCGGTCTCCGGCTGCGCGGTGAAGGAGCGCTCCGGCAGCGTGCCCCGGACCGGAGCAGATGCCTGGGGAGCGACCTTTACGACGCGGCCCGATCGTGTGTCCATGACTTCATCCTCCGCTTGGGGTGCCGGTCCGTCCCACCTGGGTTCCTGGCTCCGCGCCGACTCCTGGCCGTCCCCCGCCCATCCCCGAGTACACTGCCCGCGCCACCTGCGCCGCCACCTCCGCCGGCTTGGCCCCCGCGGGGACCTCGAACACCCCCCCCGGGAGCCGCGCCACCTCGCCCCCGGCCGCGAACCGGGGCGGGAGCCCCTCCTCGGCGATCAGCCGCACCAGCTCCGCCTCCACCGCGGCGCGCAGTCCATGCCCGTCCGTGGGATCCAGCCCATGCAGGATCAGCCGCTCGATGCTCAGCTCCACGTTGGGCCTCACGCCCATCCCCGCACCTCCGAGTCGGCCAGCGGCTTCTCCAGCTTGGCGTACTCGCTCCGCGCGGCCCGGAGGAGGTGCGACATCCGCACGGGCGTCCCCTCCTCGGCGGCCAGGAAGGCGCCGTTCAGGGCGATGTTGCGGATGTGCCCGCCGGAGACGTTGAGCCGCGCCAGCGCTGCGTAGTCCAGCCCCTCGACCGGCGCCGCCCCCGGGAAGACGCGCCGCCAGATCTCCGCCCGCGTCGCCGGGTCCGGGAAGGGAAAGTGCACCACGAAGCGGAGCCTGCGCAGGAAGGCGGTGTCCAGCGCTTCCTTGAGGTTGGTGGTCAGGATCGCCAGCCCGCGGTACGCCTCCATGCGCTGCAGCAGGTAGCTGACCTCGATGTTGGCGTGGCGGTCGTGCGAGTCCTTGACCTCGCTCCGCTTCCCGAAGAGCGCGTCCGCCTCGTCGAAGAGGAGGATCGTCCCCCCCTCCTCCGCGGCGTCGAAGACGCGGCGCAGGTTCTTCTCCGTCTCACCGATGTACTTGCTGACCATGGTGGCCAGGTCGATCCGGTACAGGTCGAGCCGCAACTCCCCGGCGAGCACCTCCGCCGCCGTCGTCTTCCCCGTCCCGCTCTCCCCGGCGAAGAGGGCCGTGACCCCCAGCCCGCGCCCCCCGCGCGAGCCGAACCCCCAGCGGTCGTAGACCACGGAGCGCCGGCGGACCTGCGCGGCGATCTCGCGCAGGACCGACCGCTGCGGCTCCGGGAGGATCAGGTCGTCCCAGGAGGTGGTCGTCTCGATCCACTGCGCCAGCTCGTCGAGCCCGCGGCGCGCCTGCACCCGGCAGGAGTCCCAGAGCGCCTCCCCCAGCTCCGCGGGAGAGGCGGGGTCCTCGTGCTCCGCGGCCAGCCGCCCCAGCGCGCCGGCGCAGGCGGCACGGATGGTGGGGGCGGTCACGTCGAACTGGGAGACCAGCGTCTCCACCGCCCCGTTCAGCGTGGGGGCCAGCTCCCCCAGCACGCCCGCCCACACCTCGCGCTGCTCGGTGGTGGTCGGCTTGCGCACGTCGAAGTTGACCATCGGCCTCCCCCGCGAGCGGCGTGGCTGGTGCGAGGCCACGAAGAGCGGACCGTGCACCCCCTCGATGAGCCGCGCGACGGCCTCCTCCCGCGCCGGGTCCGGGGCGTCGCTGGCGTCGCAGTCCAGGAAGAGGGCGGCGGCGTCCAGCGCCGACTCCCGCTCCCACAGGCGCACCAGGGTGTCCAGCTCCCCGGGGACCAGGGGAAGGGAGTGGGCGGAGACCATCCCCACGTCCAGCTCCAGGAGCCCGCACGTCGCCGCGGCGATGGCCCGCTTCCCGGTGGGCTCCGCCCCGCAGAGCTGCAGGGCGGGGAGGCGCTCCCCCGTCCCCGCCGCGCGCGCCCAGGTGGCCGCGAGCTGCTCCGCCAGCGCCCGGTGGGAGGGGACCAGCTCCCCCGCCGCCGGGAGGGGCTGGACGACTCCCGCCAGCCGCTCGTCCCGGTGCCGCACCCCGGCCAGGTAGTGGAGGATCCGCTCGTCGATGCGGAGCGGCGCCCGGGTCAGCGCGGGCCCGGCCCCCACCTCCACCAGCCGCCAGCGGCGGAGCGGCGCCTCCGGCGAGAGGGCGGCCCAGCCAGGCTCGTCCAGCGCGGCGAGCGCCAGCCCCCAGGTAGGGAAGGGGCGCTGCCCGTCCCCCTGCGCCTCCGCGCAGAGCAGGGCGAAGGAGGCGCTCAGCTCCATCCCGGCGCAGAGCAGGAGGGTGTCGCGCTCGAACGGGGCGAGCCCGAAGGTGTCGCACAGCGTGGCCAGCGCGGGCACACCGGGGAGCCCGGCCGCGGCCTCGTCCAGCGCGCGCCGGGCAGCGTCGACGCGGCTCTCCGCGCCTCCAGAGGCGTGGCGCTCCAGAGCGGCGCGCACCACGTCGAGCGCCGCCATGAGGTAGCGCTGGTTGGCCCGGCTCCACTCCGCGGCGGCTCCGCTCACGGCACCTCCACGCGGGGGAAGGCGAACTGCCCCCGGGTGGGGCTCGCCGGGTCGGCGTCGATCTCCAGGAGACTCTCCGCCCCGTCCACCTCCACCCGCACCAGGTACGTCCCCTCCGCCACTCCCCGGAAGGGGAGGATCAGGGTGTCGCGGGGCTCGTCGTCGCTCGGCACCGGGGCGGCGAAGGCGTACGCGTGGGGGCGCCGGTCCGCGGGAGGGGCGAACTCGTTGAGGAGGAGGGCGACCCGCTGTCGCCCCACCGCCGGAGAGACTGCCGCCGCGACCTCACCCGAGCGCAGCCCTGTCGGATCGGGCTCCGAGCGCCGCACCTCGACGCTGTGCACAGTGGGGCGCAGCACCACGGCCGCCGCGTTGGACGCCACCCCCGACCCGTGCAGCACCTGCACCGCGTGCACCCCCGCCCGCACCCAGTCGCCCGCCACCGGGAGGCGGATCTGCGTGGCGCCCGCGTCCGCATCGGCGGGAAAGGCCATTGCGCTCCCGATCCGCACCCGGGTCTGCTCGCCCCGCAGGCGCCTCCCGCGGACCAGCAGCGTCCCCCCCACCCTCACCGGCCGGCGCGGCCCCGCCTCGGACACCACCTCCTCGATCTCCGGCGGGAGCGCGGGGGCGAGCGTGTGCCCGCCCCCGGTCACCGGGAGCGAGGGGGAGGTCGGGATCTCGGCGTCCAGCAGGACCACCGAGCCCTGGTAGGCGATGGAGAGCGCGTGCGGGGTGTGGAGCATCACCGACCAGAGCTTGGACAGCTCCTCCAGGTTCAGCGGGACGGGGGACAGGCGGACCTGCTCCACCTGGTCGGCCAGGTCGGAGCCGTCCAGGTAGCCGCCCTTGGTGGCGCCCGCGGACTTGACCGCTCTGCCGATCTCGTCCCGGGTGAGGATGGGCTGGGCGGCCAGCGCGGCCACCGTGATCCCCATGAGCTGCTGCGGCTCCAGCCGCTCCTCCTTCCCGTAGAAGGAGACCAGGTAGTGCAGGTCGATCGCGGAGCGCGGCCTCCGCTCGAGCGTCCCGTCCGCGCGGCGGGTGGGGAGGTCGTTGTTCCGCAGCGCGGCGTTGGGGCTCACCTGGTACAGGTAGATGTTTACGCGCGGCATACCCTCCTGCGTCCCCCGCTCCGGGCGGAGCGTGGTGACCGTCGCGCCGGGGATCCCCGGCACCGCGTACACCGCCTCGCGGACGATCTGGGCGATGGTCTCGGTCGCGGTGGCAACCGCCAGGTAGTTGCTCACCGGCGCGCTCCCGCCCGCTGCTGCAGGTACTCCTCCAGGGAGAGCCCGGCGCGCCTGCGCGGCGCAGCGGAGCCCGTGGGGGCCACCGCAGGCGGTGTACCCCTCAGCTCGATCCGTCCGATGCTGACGCGGATGGTCGGCACCGGCTGCTGCGGCTCCTCTTCCGGCCGGCGCGCGGGTAGCGACTCGGATAGCGGGAGCTGTGGATCGATCCGCGGGCGAACCAGGGAAGCGAGTGTCTCACCCGGAAGCAAGGCGGGACGGATCGCGGCGCGCCCGACGGTCAGCGGGCGCCGCTGCGACCTCGGAGCCGCGGGCGCGGCGGCATCGCCCTCCTGCATGACCTCCGCCCCCCCGGACGGAGCGGTCGGCCTTCGGGCAGGAACCATCGGCGCGGCTCCGGGCTGCACCGCAGGCATCTCCGGAAGCGGAGGGTCCGGCTCGCGGTACGGGCTCGACGCCGACACCGAGGCGGCGGCAGCCTCCCGGCTCCCGGGGTAGCCGGGTTCCCGTCCCGTCTCCGCGTAGAAGTCCCGTGCGGCAGGAATCGTCTCCCGCTCCGTCGTCAGGTCGTCCGCACGAGCCAGGCTGGACATGGAGGGCGGCGGAGTCACCGTCGCGCCGGTTTCGCCGGTCGGGACCCCAGGCAGAGCCAGCCCGACGGGAGCGGGGTGGCGAGCCTCCCGGGAAGCCTCGCCCACGCTGGCCTCGGTCGTGGGAACCGGCCACCTCGTCGCATCGTTCCGCCGGACCGGGTCCGTGGCCTGGTGGGACGTGCCTCCGGCTACCTCCGGGAAGCCTCCGGTCGAGGGTCCCGGCCTCTCCTCCGCAGTCACTGGGAAGGAGGCGAGGGACGGACGGACCACGGCCGGCGGCGGCACCGGCGCAGTCTTCAGCGACGTGGTACCCCCCTGCGCATCGGGGATCTGCGGGGCTCCGATACCGGCCAACTCACTCTCCGCGGGATGCGGACGCCGTCCATCTGCGCGAACGCTCATCGGGTCCGCCGAGATGCGGTCGTGGCGACGGCTCTCGCCCCCTCCCGGCGAAACAACGCTCCTGGCCTCCGCCAGGTGAGAGGCCGGAGACGGTTCCGGGAGCGAAGCGTCGCTGCTCAGCGCTGGGAGGGTCGGCGGGAGCACCGGAGCGGCCGTGCCCGCCGGGAGCGACGGGTCCACGAAGCGCTGGACCACCGTACCCGTGCCGGCGGGAGAGGAATCCCCTCGCGGCGACGAGGCGGTCGGGTCCGCTGTCCGCGTCGCGGCGGGAGACACTGGGGCTCCCGGTAGAGATGACCCTACGGAGGTGGGAAGCCTGGTCTCCCGGGCACCCCCGTCGGTACCGGCCGCGGTCGTGGGCACCGGCACACGGGTGGCGTTCGCCGGTCGGACCGGCTCCGCGACCCGGGGGGATGCGCCTCCGGCAGGTTCCGGGAAGCCTCCGCCGTAGGATCCCGGCCTCTCCTCCGCAGCGGACGGCGAGGAGGGGAGGAACGGCTGGACCGCGGCAGGCAGTGTCGCTGGCGCGGACACCGGTGGCGCGGGAGCCTCGGACGGAGCGGAAGTCTGCAGATCTCCCATCGGGGTCGGCTCGCCCGCTCCTGCATCCAGACGCCGTCCTTCCGCGCGAACGCTCATCGGGTCCGCCGAGATGCGGTCGTGGCGACGGCTCTCGCCCCCTCCCGGCGAAACAACGCTCCTGGCCTCCGCCAGGTGAGAGGCCGGAGACGGTTCCGGGAGCGAAGCGTCGCTGCTCAGCGCCGGGAGGGTCGGCGGGAGCATCGGAGCGACCGTACCCGCCGGGAGCGACGGGTCCGCGAAGCGCTGGACCACCGTACCCGCGCCGGCAGGGGCGGAATCCCCTCGCGGCGACGGGGCGGTCAGGTCCGCTGGTCGTGTCGCGATGGGAGACGCGGTCCCGGGAGACGGCGGCAGCGAGGGTCCCGCGACTGGCCCGGGCACCTCCGAACGGGCCGCCTCGGACCGCCGCTCGCGGGTGGCGACTGCCGGAATCTCGCTCCGCCGCTCGGGTCCGGTGCGGGTCTCGGGCGCCCGCTCCGGTTCCGGCGACTCCACGCGGCTACGCGCGGGGTCCGCAGCAGCTCCGTCGCCACGACCCCTTGTCGGCCCCCCGGGTATCCCGGCGATCCCGTCTGCGTCCAGCAGGGCGACAGCCGGCCGTTCGGAGAGCGAAGCAAAGACCGGGGGGAGCACCGGAGCTACCTCGCCGGTGGGTCGCGACGGATCGGCGAAGCGCTGGACCACCGCTCCTGCATCGGGAGGGGAGATGCCACCCTGCGGCGCAGAGGACAGTGCGTCCTGTAGACGGGCCCCGGTGGGAGTCACCGGCATCCCCGACTCCGCATGCGGCCCGGATGGGCGCTGCGCTCCCGACGATTCTGCACGCCCCCCCACCGGACCCGCGGCGACGCCGTCGCCGGTGCGGATTGTCCTCTCCTCAGCGGGCGCGACGGTCCCGGACGCATCGGGGAGGACGGCGGCGCGAAGCTCGGAGGGCGGAGAGCCGCCGCCGAAGCCCATGATCGCGAGCCCGGTGGCCATGCCGGGGCGGTCGGGGAACCACTTGATGAGGGTCGACACCGGCGAGATGTAGCCGATGCCGAGCCCGATCCCGCCGATCAGGCCATATCCCACGATGACCAG
>DATAAL010000844.1:0-2265 GCA_036260145.1 Longimicrobiaceae bacterium
CCCCGCCACTCCCACCGGCACCGGCTTCAGCCCACGATCCAGCACGTACAGCCGTGTGTTCCACACCGGCCGCCCGATCGGCACCGCCGCCCTGCCCCCCTCCCGCTCGCACGCCCAGAAGCTCACGTCCACCGCCGCTTCCGTCGGCCCGTACAGGTTGTGCAGCCCCACCGGCGCCGCGAACCGCTCGCGGAAGCGCTCCACCAGCGCCACCGGCAGCGCCTCTCCGCTGCAGATCACCCGCTTCAGCGTCGCGCACCGCTCCGCATCGGCCGCCTCCACGAACGCCTGCAGCATCGAGGGCACGAAGTGCAGCGTCGTCACTCCCCGCCTCTCGATCACCTCCTGCAGGTACGCCGGGTCGCGGTGCCCCTCCGGGCGCGCCATCACCAGACAGGCGCCCTGCTGCAGCGGCCAGAAGAACTCCCATACCGACACGTCGAAGCTGAAGGGCGTCTTCTGCAGCACCACGTCCTCCGCTCCCAGTCCGTACTCCGCCTGCATCCACGCCAGGCGGTTCACGATGCCCCGGTGCGCGTTCATCACGCCCTTGGGCCGTCCTGTGGACCCCGAGGTGTAGATCACGTATGCCAGGCCGTCGGACGTGGCCCCGTTGTCGGGGTTCTCCGCGGGCTCTCCGGCGAGCTCCGCCTCCACGCCCGCCATGTCCACCGCCTCCGTTCCCTCCGGCACCGCCAGCGCTTCCTGCAGCTCCTCCCGCGTCAGCAGCACCTTCACCCCGGAGTCTGCCAGCATGAATGCCAGCCGTTCGGCCGGGTAGCCGGGGTCCAGCGGCACGTACGCCCCGCCGGCCTTGAGGATGCCCAGCAGCCCCACGACCATCTCCAGGCTCCGCTCCAGGCAGAGCCCCACCCGGACCTCCCGCCCCACCCCGAGGCGCCGCAGGTGGTGCGCGAGGCGGTTGGCCCGCGCGTTCAGCGCCCCGTAGCTCAGCGACTCCTCCTCGAAGACCACCGCCGCGGCGTCGGGCGTGCGCGCCGCCTGCGCCTCGAAGAGATGGTGGAGGCAGCGGTCGGAGGGATACTCGGCCTCCGTCCGGTTCCACTCCTCCACCACACGCGCCCGCTCCGCCGATCCCATGAGTTCCAGTGCGGAGACGGGCAGGTCCGCATCCGCCGCGACCTGCTCCAGCACCGCCCCCAGGTGCGCCACCATCCGCTCGATGGTTGCGCGCTCGAAGAGGTCCGTGCTGTAGGCCAGCTCCCCGCGAAGGCCGAGGGCGGTCGCCTCCAGGGCGAGAGTGAGATCGAACTTCGCACTCCCGCCGGCGGAACCCATCGGGGTAATACTCAGCCCCGGGAGGCTGTCAGCCGCCGCACCCTCGGTGTTGTTCATGGTGAACATCACCTGGAAGAGCGGCGAGTGGCTCAAGCTGCGCTCCGGCTGCAGCTCGGCCACCAGCCTCTCGAAGGGAAGCTCCTGGTGCTTGTACGCCCCCAGCGTCACCTGACGCACCCGGCCCAGCAGCTCACGCAGGCTCGGATCTCCGGACAGGTCGGTGCGCAGGACCAGCGTGTTGACGAAGAAGCCGATCAGCCCCTCCACCTCCCCGCGCGTGCGCCCCGCGATGGGGCTCCCCACGACGATGTCCTCGCTCCCGCTGTACTTCGACAGCAGCACCTGGAAGGCGCCCAGCAGCACCATGTACAGCGTCGCCCCCTCGCTGCGCCCCAGGGCCTGCAGCCGCTCCAGCAGCTCCAGGGAGAGCTCCATGGGAACCGCGGCGCCCCGGAACGTCTGCACCGCCGGGCGGGGATGGTCGGTAGGCAGCTCCAGCAGCTCCGGGGCTCCCGCCAGGTGCTCCCGCCAGTACGCCAGCTGCCGATCCAGCACCTCGCCCACCAGCTGCTCGCGCTGCCACACGGCATGGTCGGCGTACTGCACCCCCAGCTCCGCGAGCGGCGACTCCCCGCCCTCGCGGTAGGCCGCGTACAGCGCCGACAGCTCCCGGAAGAGCACCCCCATGCTCCACCCGTCGCTGACGATGTGGTGCACCGAGAGCAGCAGCACGTGATCCTCGGCGCCCAGCCGCAGCAGCGCCGCACGGAAGAGCGGGCCCGCCGAGAGGTCGAAGGGCCGCCGCGCCTCCTCGCCGGCCCGCCGCCTGACCGCCGCCTCGCGATCCGCCTCACCCAACCCCGACAGGTCCTCCACCGGCAGGACGAAGCCGTCGAAGGGCGCCACCACCTGCACCGGCGAGCCGTCCACCTCGGCGAAGGTGGTCCGCAGCGCCTCGTGGCGCCG